>NZ_JBYTBS010000080.1:0-21476 GCF_058789495.1 Paenibacillus sp. FW126-R14
TTTTATTTACCACAGAAACAAGCATTGGAAACACATAGCGATGTACAGCGCACTCAAATGAAAGCGTTTTACTCGACGTCCTGAGATTTTCCCTTAATTTTTATTTATCGTGAAAAATCCGAATTGTTCAATTTCATCAAGCGCCTTACGTCCAAAAGATTCTATTAACTCATCGGCACGTATCTTGCTTCCACCTAGTGTTAGCCCGTCCCAACGTACAATTCTGCCATCCTTAACCAAATAGTAATCGTCCATATTATAACCTCCCAAATTAAAATTTTGGAAAACTCTGTGCGTTAGCATGCGCAGCGCGTTAAGCTGCCTATCCGTATTTTACCACACTCTGCAAGGAAAACATAAGGTGGGCTTTACTTCTTAAATAACTTCTCAAGCGCCTCGCGTTGAGGCTGCCTAATATGAATTACTGGGCGAATGCTTTTCGCTAATTCTTCAGCGTCTTGGATGTTTTCGCTCTTGCCTAATGTTATCAATGTGCCAATGGCTACTGCGCCAGTGCGACCTTTTCCACCGCCGCAATGGAAGCCAACCTTTTTACCACTTTTATAAGCTTCTACAACGTGATTAATTGCTTGCTGGAATAGTTGGTCTTGCGGACCCTCAGCATTGTCACCAAGTGGTACCTGCACCCACTTTACACGGTCTGTAGGATAAGCGCACTCCGTTGCCTCTCCCCGTAAATCTACAATAACCTCAACGTTTTCGTTTTTAACCATGTCCTCGACGTCTGAAGCTCCGCCAAAAAATATTTTATCTTCAACCAATGCTTGATAATTTTTCTGCATGATGAACTCCTTACTTTTTCTTAAATGGCGTAAATTCGATTGTTACTGGTGAGGACGGTGTGGAGGGAGGGGCACAACAAAGGGACATATCCTGTAAATCCCCTGCAGATTCAAATTCTGAATCCTCTTTGGTGTAAAAAATTTCCCACGCATTACCGTCCGGATCATAAACCCAGACCTTATCTTGAACCGCATAACAGCAGGTTGTGTTCATTTCATCAATGAGAAGAAGTCCGCTTTGTCTCAAACGCTCACCCATAGCCAGAACATCTTCCGTGTTATCCACCTGGAATCCCAAATGATTGAGAACGCCTTTTTTCTCAAAAGGACGAACATTTAAAGAGAAATGAAGGGCTGGATCATCCAACTCGAATTTAGCGTAATTATCTTTGGCTTTAGAAGGTTCCGTACCAAAGAAAGCACGGTAAAAATCAAGCGACTTCTGAAGGTCTGAACAGTTAACCGCAACGTGCATTCTTTTGATCATTTTATTTGCCTTCTTTCACGAATTGTTCGATCCGGCTTTTAATGGATTCACGAACTTCACGGAATTTAGCTGTAATTTCTTCTTCCGTCCCAGTTGCTTTGGCAGGGTCATCAAAGCCCCAGTGCCATCTTTGAGCCTTATCATTACGGACAACAGGGCAGTGTTCGTCAGCATGACCACATAATGTAATAATATAATCAGCGCGACCTAGAAGCTCCGTATCAATTACATCCGAAGTATGGTTCGAGATGTCGATACCATCTTCTTTCATTGTTGCAACTGCGCGTGGATTTAATCCGTGGGCTTCCAAACCAGCGCTCTTCACTTCGTATTTGTCTCCGCCTAATGCTTTCAAATATCCATCAGCGATTTGGCTGCGGCATGAGTTTCCTGTGCAAAGAAAATAAACTAACGGTTTTTTGTTCTCCATGATTTCACTTCTCCTTTTTGTTTTATGATGCTGCATAAATAACGTGAAGCCATAAATAAAGCCCTGTAAGAGTAATCAAAAGCGTTGGGACGGTAAGAATAATACCTGTCTTAAAGTAATTGCCCCACGTGATTTTGACACCTTTCTTAGATAGAACATGCAACCATAAAAGCGTTGCGAGTGACCCAATCGGTGTTATTTTAGGTCCAAGATCGCTTCCGACAACGTTGGCGTAAACCAATGCTTCTCGAATAATTCCGCCTGTATTCGTACCTTGAATGGCAAGAGCATCAATCATAACCGTCGGCATATTATTCATGATAGAGGACAAAATAGCCGACAAGAAGCCCATTCCTACTGTTGCTACAAACAATCCATGTTCTGCTAAGTTTTCAACCACTTTTCCCAGGGCATCGGTGAGACCGACGTTTTTCAGGCCATAGACGACGACATACATGCCGATAGAGAAAATAACAACCGCCCAGGGAGCATCTTTGATCACACGTTTCGTTTCGATCACCTTGCTGGATCTAGCCATTAAAATAAAGATCAGTGCCACGACGCCTGCGATGATGGAAACAGGAATTTTGATAAATCCGCTGCTTACATACGCGACGAGAAGGATGCCAAGTATAACCCAAGACATTCGAAATAGCTTAAGATCTTTGATGGCATCTGAAGGCGGTTTTAATTGCATCATATCGTAATTTGTAGGAATGTCCTTTTTGAAGAAAATGTACAAGACCACCAGACTTGCGGCTAATGAAAACAGGCTCGTGACAATCATGCGGCTTGCATAAGTGACAAAGTCGATGCCGAAGAAGTCGGCAGACACGATGTTCACTAAGTTGCTGACAATCAAAGGTAAAGAAGTTGTATCTGCGATGAAACCACTTGCCATGATGAACGGTAAAATCATTTTATCAGGCAGCTTCAACGCTCGAACCATTGCCAATACAATCGGAGTTAAAATTAACGCGGCACCGTCATTGGCGAAAAATGCGGCAACTGCCGCGCCTAACAAAATGACATAAACAAACATGAGTCTTCCATTGCCTTTCGCAATTCGCGCCATATGCAAGGCTGCCCATTCAAAAAATCCGATATTGTCCAAGATTAAGGAAATGAGAATGATGGCGACAAAAGCGAGCGTAGCATTCCAAACGATGGATGTTACCGTCAGCACATCGTGGAATGATACGATTTGGAAGATAAGAGCAAGGATAGCGCCGGCAGACGCAGACCATCCAATGTTGAGCCCCTTAGGCTGCCAAATTACAAAAGTTAACGTTAGCAGAAAAATAAATACCGCAATGTAAGTCATGGAACCTCCTAATCGCAACAATTGAGATCTTCACAAGATATCGCATTCACTTTTTCTTTTTGGGAAGGCAGGTACTGAAAAAACTCATGCAGAAAGGGCTTATCATCAATATTCAACGAATAAAAAACCCATTGGCCCTTTTTGGCTTCCTTCACTAATCCACCGGCTTTCAGCTTTCGCATATGCTGGCTCACATTGGGCTGACTCGTTTGTAAGAGCTCGACAATCTCATATACGCACAGCTCGCGTTCTTTGAGCAGAGAGAGAATCGTCAACCTCATTTTGTCACCGAGCAGCTTGCATACATCAGATAATTGTTCAATTTCAGGCAAAATAACACGCTCCTTTACATCGGTATATTCAAGCCTCTTAATAGTTCAATGACTTTCTTTTGTATGATGTCACGTGTATGTCGAACTGACTGGATGTCATTTGTGAGTAAGGGATCCTCAATGTCCCAATCGATACTCGTGATGCCAAAAGGTACGATGGGACAGCGCTCCGCAACTTGCTGGCAGAGCTTCACGCTGACATTCGACGCGATGAAATATTTCATATCGATTTTTTTTGAAGTATTTCCCGCTAGATCTATTCCAACTTCCCTCATGACTTCCATTGTCAAAGGATGAATATCATGCGGCTCAAGCCCTGCACTTTCGACGATAACGTGTTCCCCACCGTAATGTTTAGCAAATGCTTCTGCTATCTGGCTTCGGCAGCGGTTTTGTATACACAAGAAGTAAATGCGAACTGGTTTCCTCATCATTATCTCAGCTCCTATATCATTTGTAAATGATTATATAATTATTTGATTATATATAAAGTTAAGATTTTGTAAATCTATGCGAAAATGAATGGCGGGTTTGTGTCGCTTCCAATGTGTGCTAATGTGTTGTGTTGTTTGGGGGGAATGATGAAGCGTTTCCTCGTCATTAATCAATTTTATTTGATTAATTATTGCAATATGGTTCCTATTGGTATATAGTATCAATAAATCAAAAATATTTGATCAAGAAATTGGGTGAAAATAAATGAAAACCATAATCCCTATACAAGAAGTTAAAACAAATTCAACACCAAATGATTCATTTTTTATGTCATACGAGGCAAAGTTTAAAGCATTAGCCGATAGCAAGCGACTTCAGATTATGTATGAGTTAACCGGACGCGGTAAAACGTGCGTTTGCGACCTATGTGATATCTTCGAGATGGCTCAATCCAAGCTGTCGTACCACTTGAAGATTTTGTTAGATGCAAACCTAATTACTAAAGAAATTATTGGCACTTGGAGTTATTATGAGATAAATCAGGCAGAAGTAAACGGATTACTGTCTGAGCAGCTGTGCTGCGTTTTTAGACCAAGCGGGAAGTAAATTTTTTTAACTAAAACATCAATTTTTTTTGATTAATAAATCAAAAAAAATTGATTAAGGAGGTGTTTTACTCGTTTATAATCAACGAGCTTGCTTCCTTTGAAATGACTGCTCGTCGTAAATATGTGAAAAATAAATTACTTGGAGGTTCCTCAATGTCTGAAAATAACTTGCCTACTCAAACCAAATTGCCTGTAGCTATTATCGGTGCCGGTCCTGTCGGCCTTGCCGCAGCTGCGCATCTAGCGATTCGTAACGAGGCCTTTGTACTGTTAGAAGCCGGGAACGAGGTTGGTTCCAATATTGCTTCATGGTCTCATGTCAGACTTTTTTCTCCCTGGGAATTTAATATCGACAAGGCTGCTCGCCAATTACTCTCCTCACATGGTTGGAAAGCTCCAAATAACGCAGATATCCCTACAGGCCTAGAGATGATCGAAAACTATTTCAAGCCCTTGGCTAACCTGCCTGAAATTAAACCTTACCTTCACCTCCATGCAAAAGTGGTCGCTGCGAGCCGCAAAGGTCTTAACAAGGTAAAAACACAGGGCCGCGACGAACTTCCTTTTGTTTTGCATGTTGAGAAAAACGGTGAGCGAATGGTGGTTGAAGCCAGGGCGGTTATAGATGCCACGGGAACTTGGACGAATCCGAATCCTATCCTTTCAGAAGGGGTTTGGACGACTGAAGAGAATTCCCTAAGCAACCACATTTTCTACGGGATACCCGATGTTCTTGGCAAGCACAAAGAGCGTTATGTTGGCAAGAAAGTGCTTGTTGTGGGGAGTGGTCACTCCGCCATTAATACGCTTTTGGAACTTGGAGAACTTAAGGATCAAGTACAAGAGACGGAAATTGTTTGGGCTCTTCGGAAATCTAAGCTGAAAGATGTTTATGGAGGGCAGGAGCAGGATCAGCTGGCTGCTAGAGGTGAACTTGGCACACGTATTCAAAAGCTTGTCGAATCAGGAAAAGTAAACGTTTTGACGTCATTTTATATTCAAGAGCTAAAAACCAATGGCGGAAAAATTCAAGTCATTGGTTCCCATGAGAATGAGCTGCTTTATTTGGATACAATTGATGAGATTGTTTCAAATACAGGCTCCCGCCCGGATCTGTCTTTCGTAAGAGAAGTCCGCGTGACAACGGATCCAAGCCTGGAGAGTACTGTGGAACTGGCACCTCTCATCGATCCTAATGTGCACAGCTGCGGCACAGTAAGACCTCACGGGGAGAAAGAACTGAGACAACCAGAGAAAAACTTTTATATCGTAGGTTCCAAAAGTTATGGCAGAGCCCCTACTTTCTTAATGGCTACAGGGTATGAACAGGTAAGATCCGTTGTAGCAGCTCTAATGGGCGATTATGAAGCAGCTGAGAGAGTCGAACTAGATCTGCCTGAAACAGGAGTGTGCAGTATTCAGCGGAATTCTTGCTGCTCAACAGAAACCAAACCGGTGATGTCGAAGTCTTCTTGCTGCAGCTAAAATCCATTGGCATTGCCCTTGAGGCAATGCTTTTTTTGAGGGAAGGAGAAGTTCGTATCGATGACCGGGGAAAAGAAAAAGATGAATAAAGCCCAGATGCATCAGGCAATATTTGTATTGCTTTCAAACCTTTGGCGCCTGTAAAATAGTCTTTACGACCTATATTACAAAGGAGCATACCTATGATGCCTATGGACAATTCTTCCCAAGGAAAACTTTCTTTTAAAGGCAGGCTATCTTATCAAGATTTTAAAGATTTTCAGCTTCTACATTCGAAGAACAAACTATTGTTTCAAATCATCTACTTGTTCGTAATTTATATGATAGTTGTACTCGTTCAATCTTCATTTAAAACTGATTTGTTATTTGTATTTGTTCTGTTTGGCATTTTGGTAAGTGTCGCAATTGCTGTTATTACTAAAGGTATTAGTAATTACAAATATAAAAGTGTGTTTAATAGCGATAAGCAGCTACAAAAAGAGTTTTTGTACGCATTCGACAATGATGGAATTAATACTGACTCAGAAGTTGGGAGTGGTAGGTTTAAGTGGGATGAAGTGTACCAAGTGAAGCAGAATAAGAAGCTATATTCCGTTTATATTGCTAAGAATAAGGCTTTAATAATTCCAAAAACATTTTTTGATAGTGCCGAGCAAATCACTGAGTTTGAAATATTACTACGGAACAACTTGTCCATTAAACAATATAGAAAATAAGGAGTCGCAGTAAAAGACAGAAGTTATTATTCATTGTTAGAGCATATACCATAACGGAAATAAAGTATTTATTTAAAAAAAGAAATTGCAGTACTAATTAGTACGTTAATCCAAACATCATATCATCTATATCAGGGATTAATTCCTGCCTTGTATGTTGGGATCATGTTCTTTATTTTTTCAATATATTTTGTGAAGAGCAGGAGGATTGTACCGGTTATAATTGTACACTTATTCTTTGACTTCATGGCAATGTTAGATTTGGGGAAATAATGGGTGGTTGCGTTCAAATTAATTTAACGGAGAAAAAGGTGACTCAATGACAAATACAGAAAGTGATCTAGCAGTAAATGTACCCATCGAGGAAAGAGCAAAACCTTATGGATTTGGTGGCTGGCTTTACTTCGTAGCGTTAGGATTCCTATTAACTTTCGGAAACTCTCTATACTATTTGATAGATACGATACTGCCAATTTATCAGGATGGACATTTCGCTCAATTGCAGGAAGAAGACTGGAAATACTCTTTCGCTTTCCTCTATGAAACTGTTGTAAATATATTTTTTGTGATTTTTCCAGTGTTCCTTGGTTATCTTGTCTTGAAAAAAAAGAAATTATTAAAATATATGGTCATCAATTTTTATTTGATTAATTTTGCGGTTAATATTGGCTATTATTTTATTACAAACTCCTTTGAGGAGGTAGCAACTCGCGAGTTTATGGGTGAACAAGGCAGAAATATTGTTAAATCATTTGTAACTTGCTTAATATGGATACCCTACTTTATAAATTCGAAACGAGTGAAGAATACATATACGAATTAATCGAAATGAAGCTACGAAAAGAAAACCCGGGTTTATTAACGCCGGGTTCGTTGTGCATCAGTATTTACCATGTTAGCCAAGTGCTAGTCAGTGGGGACAATGGTCCGCTATTTGCTCGAAAACCCACAAGTTAGAAATTTAGTGGGAACTCTGTTCCGCTATTTGGCTGATTTATCGTGGTGTAAGGGTTGCCAGGGTGAAATAAGGCCCTGTAGTTCCCACAGGAACCGGAAAGCAGCCCGCCGCGGCGAAATAGCGCCCTACAGATTCCCTATCACATAGGGAATCTCATCTCCCCAAAAAAAGGCAGCCTCAAAAGTCATGAATGACTTATGAGACCGCCTTTTTTATTAATTCAATCCCGCTATCAATCGCTTCAGCACGACTACCGACTCAGCTCTGCTGGCATTGTCATGAGGAGCAAATTCTTGATCCGTCCTACCGTTCATCAACCCGGAATCGACGGCCAAGACGACCGCTTTCTTGGCCCAGCTGCTGATGGAGCCTTCGTCGCTAAACGAAAGAGATCCGTTTGCGCTCATATCGTCCAATTTCGTCCCTGTTGCATAAGCTTTCGCTCTTAAGAGCATGGCGGTCATTTCTTCACGGGTAATGTTTTGCTCTGGTGCGAACGCATTATCCGCAACCCCGTTGATCAGACCCGCTGCATAGGATTTCTTCACGGTACTTGCATACCAAGCTCCGGATGCAACATCGTCAAAAGGATTTTGCCCGGAGTCATCCTGCAAATTCAGCGCTTTGGAAAGCAGTGTTGCAAACTGCGCTCTTGTCACATTCGTATTAGGTGCAAAATGATCATCGTCCATGCCCTCAACGACTTTTTTATCAACCATTTGCATAATGTCGGATTTGGCCCAGTGGCCGCTTAGGTCGCCAAAGACTTTCATAAAGTTTGTAGATTCATTTGGCTTAAAAGTTTGACTTCCTAAATTATGATCTACGATTTTGATATCGGTCCATTTAACGCTCGTTGTTCCTGCCTTTTTGGCTTTGAAGGTAATGGTGCCAATTTCGACATTTCCCTTCTCCCCATCCACTTTTCCAATCTTCGTATGCGCGAACGTAACTTCATTGTTCTTCACGATAGGAGGAACGGAGAAACCGGCTATCGCCGTGCTGGCTTTGACGACTTCGATATTGCTGGCGTCAATGTTAAATTTTACTTCATAGGCGAATAAATCCTGAATATTTTCCCCTTTCAAGGTAACGGTAAATTCACCGTTATCCGATTCAGTACCGGATGCCGACATCACAAATTGGGAGTCGTCCGCCGCGGAAACAGGGGCAACTACGGCTATGGATAAACAGAGATTGCACAATAAAGTAGTGAAAATTGTTTTACGTTTTAGCATATCTATCATCCTCTCATTGACAGGGGGACAAGCCCCTCCAAAAGTATGAATCTTAGATTTCAGAAACAGAACAATACAATTCTCGTAAGCGGTTTCTAGCAATAGATAATACCATTATAAATCTTTTAGCCCGTAAGAATCCATATATTTTCATCAGCTAAACTTGTAAATTTTTAAGCTCTTTGAAAATTCTATGAAAAGGGACTGAACGTGCGAATTATTTTTTTAATAATGATTAAATTATAATTTTTAAACAAATTATTCCATTTTAAAACAAATGAAAGCGCTTAGAATAAGAGGGGAAAGGGGGCAAACGAGACGATTTTGACGTAACGGATGGAAGCTTATATGTCGTTCAATGCTATTAAAAACTGGTTAAAGGAGTGCTATCGATCACGATGAGACAGAGAACATTCAAAAAAATGGTCAGCTTCTTGGGCATCATAACGATGATGAGCAGCGTTTTCATTTCACCCGCGCAAGCGTCAACGGAAGGTACAGCTACGAGCGCAAATATGGCCATTTCGGCTGTATCAACCACGGCAGAAGATAATTTGCTGTTGCACTACAAGTTCGATCAGACGAGCGGGACGACAGTGGAGGATGCTTCAAACAAAGGCCATAGCGGTACCTTGATGGGAGGCGCTACATGGAACACGGACGGGAAAATAGGTGGTGCTGTTACTCTCAACGGAACGAATGGGTATATCAAGCTGCCGGACGGCATTCTTGCCGGTCAGAATGACGTCACCATAGCAACGTGGGTAAAAGTAAATAACAATAAGACGTGGGGACGCGTATTTGATTTCGGATCGGGGACAACCAATTGGACGATGCTGACTTTGAGGAACGGTTCCGGATTCATGGAATATTCAACGACCCCGGAGGGCGGCAGCAAAGAATTGGTAAGCGGCCCCGCTTTTCCGACTTCAAAGATTTGGCAGCATGTGGCGGTTGTAAAAAAAGGCAGCAAGAGCACGATGTACATCAACGGGATTGAAGTTGCCAGCACCTCGACGATGCCGACGTTGCCTTCCGTACTGGGAAATACAACTCAGAACTATATCGGAAAATCGCAATATGCTGCGGATCCGTATTTTGACGGCGGCATTGACGATTTCCGCATCTACTCCCGCGCGCTCGAAGGCAATGAAGTGATGGGACTTGCAATCGAAAACATGTCCAATCTCGAGCTTGTGGCGTACTCCAAAAACTGGCTAAACCTCGGCGACACCTCCAAACAAACGCAAAATTTAAACCTGCCTTCGTCAGGACCGGGCGGCACGTCCGTTACTTGGCAAACTTCAGATGCCAGCACTGTAAAAACCGACGGGACCGTTATTCAACCGGCCGCAGGTCAAGGAGATAAATCCGTAACCCTGACAGCAACGATCTCCAAAGGGGATGTTCAAGATACAAAAAGCTTTACTATCGTTGTCTGGGAAGCGGGCTCTACCGCCTACACGATGAATATTAACGGCGGGCAGCCGGCGCATGACGTAAGCCCGACCTTGTACGGCATCTTTTTTGAAGATATCAATTACGCTGCTGATGGCGGTTTATACGGCGAGCTTGTGCAGAACCGTTCGTTTGAATTCGATTCACCGCTATACTCCTGGACGAACGTGAATGACGGCGGTGCGGGGCAAGTGACCATAGCGAAAACCGATCCGTTAAATTCGAAAAATCCGAACTACGTCCGTTTATCCGTAACAAAACCGGGTGCAGGCGTAGGAATCTCCAACAGCGGGTATGACGGCATTGCGGTAAAAAGCGGCGAAACGTATCATTTTTCCGTGTATACGCGCAGTTCGGATTCGCCCTCTAAATCGATTGCGGTAAAGCTTAAAGGGCAGCAAGGCACGGTGTATGATGCGTGTACAATCAACGGCCTGACCTCTCAATGGCAGAAATTAGACTGTTCCCTGAAATCAAATGCGACGGATACGAAAGCAAGCCTGGTCGTAACGGCCACTGACGCGGCTACTGTGGATCTCGATATGGTCTCGTTGTTCCCTGAGACGACCTGGGGGAATCGATCGAATGGACTTCGATATGATCTGGCCGAAATGCTGGATGACCTGCATCCCGGTTTTCTTCGTTTCCCTGGAGGCTGCATCGTTGAAGGGGGTTCCCTCGCGAACCGGTACCAGTGGAAAAACACGATCGGCGATGTCAGCCAGCGCCAAATCCAACACAACCAATGGTCCAGCAATTATTATCAGTCTTTCGGTCTAGGTTTCCACGAATATTTTCAATTGGCTGAGGATACTGGAGCAGAGCCGCTGCCGATTATTTTCATCGGTCAAGTGTCATGCCATTCGACTCCGCCAATGATTCCTCTGAATGAGCTGCAGCCGTATATTCAGGATGCTCTTGACCTGATCGAATATGCGAATGGCGATGTGACGACGAAATGGGGCGCAGCGCGGGCGGCGAATGGCCATCCGGAACCGTTTCATATGAAATATCTCGGCTTGGGCAATGAGCTGTGGGGCCAGAACTATCTTGACCGCTACAATGTTTTCTACGATGCCATCAAAGCGAAATATCCGGAGATGAAGCTTGTCTTAAGTGCAGGAGCCTTTCCGGATGACACCAACTTCGATCTGGCTTACAGCTGGCTGGGCAAAAACGGGCAGAAAGCAGATCTTGTCGACGAGCACATGTATCAGTCACCGCAATGGTTCTATAACAATGTAACCCGTTACGATAAATACAGCCGTACAGGCCCGAAAGTATTCGTCGGGGAGTACGCAGCTCACGGATCAGGCAAAAGGAATAATATGGAAAGCGCTCTCGCGGAAGGAGCGTTCATGACAGGGCTGGAACGTAATTCCGACGTTGTCGGCATGGCATCCTTTGCCCCGCTGTTCGCTTATACGAACCACACGCAGTGGACAACAGATTTGATTTGGTTTAATAATCATGAGGTGTTCGGTACGCCGAACTATTACGTCCAACAAATGTTTAAGAATCACCTCGGACAAAAGCTTATGCCAACTGAGCTTACGAAGAGGAACCAACCATCAAGCGACGTAACCGGCTCTATTGTGTTGGGGTCTTGGAGCACAGCAGTGGACTATGACAATGTCAAAGTAACGGGTGCAGATCGCACGGAGCTGTTTAACAATGATTTTACGAATAGCTCTACCTTGTCGCAGTGGAACCAATTTAAAGGCACTTGGGCCATTACCGGCGGCGTACTTAAGCAGACGGATGCAAGCGCGACCGATGCAAGGGTACAACTGCTCCAAGGCCAAAACTGGTCCAATTATACGCTGGAGCTTAAAGCGAGAAAAGTTAGCGGTGCCGAAGGGTTTCTTATCGGTTTCGGAAGCAAAGACTCCAACAACTACTACTGGTGGAATCTTGGCGGTTTCGGCAATACCAAAACGGTCATTGAAAAAGCAGTGAACGGAACCAAAACGACGATCAGCAACACGAGTACGAAATTAATAACGGCAAACCAATGGTATGATATCAAAATTGTGCTGGAAGGCAGCCGGATTCGCTGTTATTTGGACGGAGAGCTCATTCATGATATTACGGACAATGCGATTCCCGGACCGCTGTACAGCGTAACAACGAAAGATGAAGTGACGGGCGATCTTATCGTCAAAGTGGTTAATATTTCCGGCGACGCTCAAACTACGCAAGTGAATGTCAGCGGAGCCGAGTATATTCAACCGGAGGCTTCCGTTATCGAGTTAAAATCGGATTCAAGCGCGGATGAGAATTCATACGATGATCCGACCCATGTGTACCCGGTGACGAAGAAGGTTAGTGGCTTTGGGAAATCGTTCACCTACAGTTTCCCAGCGTATTCGCTCTCCGTCATAAGACTGAGAACCACAAGAGCGGCTGTTATCGACAGCATTGATACTGTCAATATCCATACCAGCATAGGGCGCGCCCCGCAGCTGCCGGCCGTTGTTGCGGTGACGAAATCCGATGGCAGCAAACAAAACGCGGATGTTGTATGGAAGCGAGTCGATGCGGATCAATACGCAACGGTGGGTGTTTTTGAAGTGAAAGGAACTGTTGCCGGCACTTATTTGAATGCTTATGCGAAGATTCAAGTTGCTGAGAAAGGGAAGGAAAATCCGACTGCAACGCTAACGGGGCCTTCGTCCGTCGAGGGCGGTAACACCGTAGATTTAACTTACGGCTTTAGCGATGTATCCGATAGTGTTTATGCGAATGACATGACGGTGAATTACGATCCTAACCATTTGGAGTATGTTTCTGCAGATTCCTTAGTCGAGGGGATTCAAGTAGTTGGCACCTCCGAAGATAAAAGTTCAGGTAAAGTGAGGATTTTGCTGGCGAATACAGGGCCTGCCGTTTCGGGTACTGTTCCATTGCTGAAACTTCACTTTAAAGCCAAACCGGTAAGCGCAGCGACGCTAAGCACCATAACTTTAAGTGATGTCATCGTTGCGAACAGCAGCGGTACAGAAACGAATCTGAACCGTGGAGATGCCCTGGCGCTCCAAATTACGGTGAAAGATACCGTGGATAAGACGGCATTGTTGAATTTGATCGCGTCTGCCCAGCAGCTTCACGATGCAGCGCAAGAAGGCAGTAAGCCGGGCGAGTATCCTGCCGGAGCCAAAGCGCTACTGCTCCGTGCGATTACTGCGGCACAAGTCGTAGCGGATAGCGGCGGTGCGAGCTCGCAAGAGGTGAGTGCGGCAACGCAGCAATTGGAAGCGGCAGTTAGAGTCTTTAAAGCTTCCGTGATAACTGCGCAGCAAGGAGATATGAACGGAGACGGCAGGTTCAGTATCGGAGATTTGGCCATTGTGGCCAAAAGCTATGGCAAAACATCGGCAGATGGGGATTGGGAGACGCTTCACAAGAAAGCGGATATCAATGGCGACGGCGTCGTCGATATTATGGATCTTGCAGCTGTAGCCAGATTGATTATGGAATAAGTCCAGTCAGAAAAAAAGAATTGGGAGCCCGGGAGGGTTCTCAATTCTTTTTGTTGGGGGGGCGCGTACCCTCCTTGATCACTCAGGCGAATCCTTCGTCACTTCCCGCAGCCCCGTATCCACATAGACGGGAATTCCTTCTCCACGAGCCGCACGGAGCAATTGTCCGATAATATAATCGCCCCATACTTGTTCATTCTGCGAGATGACAGAGGTGATCTGCCCGTTAATCAGAGCTTCTTTCACATTGGGCATCATACCGAAAGCCAGCGAGTTCCGTTTTAAACCTTTAGCCTTCCATAAGAGAATGGAAGCAGAGCTCGACAAAATATCAAGGGTGACGAGCGTATCAAAATGAGGATGGTCATCAATCATGCGCTCCATGTCAGACAATGCTCTTTCGGAAGAGCCTTCGTTATAGCCGACTTCCAGCACTTGTATGCCGGTGTTTCTCGATAAGTAGTCGAGCATACCGGAAAGCCGGTCTTTTTGAATGGTCGAACCGGAGGCACCCGACTCAACGAGCACCATCCCTTTTCCTTTCATCAGCTTGCCGACGACTTCCCCCATTAAAGCTCCGCCACGATAATGATCCGGACCGATATAGGATAAGCGGCGGCTTTTCGGGGCATCGGTTTCGAAGCAAACGACCGGAATCCCCGATTCCATAGCTTTATTGATAGCGGGAGTAAGCGCATCGGGATCGATCGGATCGATCGCAATGCCGTCGACCTTTTGTTTAATCATGGTTTCCATCATGCGGATCTGCTGCTCTAAACTAATTTCTTCCGGTGCCTTAACCAGAAGTTGAACGGAATTAGCGGCAGCGGTCTTTTCGGCCAGTTGGGTAATGACCTCGTAAAAGGAATGAGCCATTGGATAAATAATCCCGAAAGTATGAGCGGGATGCTGGTCATTCTTCGGAGAGGACGGCGTTTCCGAAGAGAGCAAAGGGCCGGAGGTATTCGCATCCCTGCAGCCCACAGTTGTAAAGAGTGAAAAAATAACGATCAATAGCAGACACTTCTTAGGAGTAACTGACAAAGCCCTTGTGCTCCTCTCTTTCCGGCATGTTCAACTGGCCGGTTTTGCGAAACTGCTTCGTCGTCATCCCCGTAACCCGCTTAAATAGATTTGAAAAGTAGTGAGCATCGTTATAGCCTACCAGAAAGGCAATCTCATATGATTTGGCCTGTGTCGTTTGAAGCAGCTCCATCGCTTTCCGAATCCGGGTTTGCGTCAAATACTCAATGAACGTTTGGCCAATCTCTTGACTGAACACTTTGCTTAAGTGACCGGGACTTAAATTGACGTGATCGGCAGCATCTTGGAGCGAAAAGTAATCTTTATCATAATGATCATGGATATATTTTTTTACTTTAATCAGCATATCCCCATATTTATCGGATGCCCCGGCTCGCCACTGCCAATATTGTTCAGAAAGCCGAATCAAGTAGGCGCATGATTCTTCCCATGACCGTATGGCTTCTATGGCATTCTGCATAACGTCCAGGGTCATATCGAAGTTCGCGATATTCGGGTAAGAATCCCTGGCAGACCGGAACACTTCTAACGTTAAATCGTTTAAAATATAGTATCCGATCAGCGAGGATTGCCAGTCTGTATGCTGAAGGACGGAGGCAAACGAACGGACAAAGGATTCTGCCTTAGCCGGTGAGCCGATCTTCAGAAATTCGACGAATTGAGCCCGGTCTAAGAACACGGACTGTTCGAAGGAGCCGTTTCTTGACTCCAGCATCGCATGGCGGTTTTGCCGGGATAAACGGCGCCAATGCATGTCTTCCATAGCTTCCAGGAAGGAAACATGAATGCCCTGCATACGGTCTTGCATGCTTCCGATGCCAATGGATATGGAGTACGGAAGCTGATCCATCGTTTGATTTTGCAAGTGTTGGAACGTCTCTAACGCCATCTTAATCTGTTCCGGGGATTCCCGTTTCAGAATCCATACGCATTCCGTTTTGCTTCGCTTGAACACCAGAATGTTGTCGCCTTCGAGCTTGAGCTGCAGCTTATGCTCATCCTGCTTCATGTAGTCGAAGATATCCTCCGGCACGGTGTCGGCAGCGGACATTTTGCGGAAATCTGCGGTTACGACGACGTAGAAGCGGGACAGCAGATTCAAGTTCAGTTTGGAGCTCAGATGGACAGCCTCGGAAGTCGTAATGAAACCGCTGCACAAATCGTTCAGCAGCTTGCTCTGCGTTAAGCCGGCATGCCGGCTTTCTCCTTGCTTTAATTGTTCGATTTGCTCCTTTGCGCGGCGTTCCGCATCGATTTTGTCACTGACCTGACGAAGGGTTTGCAGCAAATCGGCCGAGGAGATCGGCTTCGTGCAATATTCCTCCACGCCCAAACGAAGGGCGGTTCTGGCATACTCGAAATCGCCGTGTCCGCTTAAAATAACAATTTTGATATCGGGCATGTTTTTTCTGACATAGGAACTCAATTCCAAGCCATCCATGAAAGGCATCTTAATGTCGGTAATCAGAATATCAGGTTGAAACTGTTCGATCATCGGAAGCGCAACTTCTCCGTCGGAAGCATCTCCGCAATACACGAATCCTTCTTTTTCCCATTGGATGGTGTCACGAATGATCTCGCGAATTAATATTTCATCGTCAACCAGCAGCACTTTTTTCATCAGATGTTCCCCCCTGACATTGGTATTCGAATGGAAACTCGCGTTCCTTCATTTTGAACGCTGTCGATGCTTACTCCGTATTTATTCCCGTAATACAGTTTAATGCGCTGCTGCACATTATGGAGGCCGAATCCGCCGGACACTTCGTTGCCCGTTTGCTCAGGAGGCTGATTGTTCGTTAAATAATCGCGCATCTGCTCCAGTTTCTCCGGCGACATGCCGATGCCGTCATCTTCCACCGTCAGGACAATATCCTCCTCATTCTCGATGCAGCCTGTGAGACGAATGAGGCCTTTGCGGCGTTTATTTTTCAAGCCGTGGTATAAAGCGTTTTCGACAATCGGCTGCAAAATCATTTTTAAAATCGGATACGGGTTTAAGCGGGGCTCAATATCGATCTCATAATCCAAAATATCCCGGTAGCGCATTTGCTGAATGACCAAATAACTATGTACATGCTCTACTTCTTTATTAATAATAATCCAGTCCCGCCCCTTGCTTAATGAAATGCGGAACAGTTTGGACAAGGATTGAACCAACTGAATGACTTGATTGTTTTTGCCTGCTTCTGCCATCCAGACGATGGAATCCAGCGTATTGTACAAAAAGTGAGGATTGATTTGCGCTTGCAAAGCCCGCAGTTCCGCTTTCTTGATTTCCTCTTGTTCTTTAATGCTTTGCTCGAGCAGCTTGCGGATTTTACTGAGCATGATGTTAAAGCTGTTGCCTAATTGGGCGACTTCATCATTGCCCGTCGGAACGACCTTGGCCTCCAGATATCCCGATGCGGCCAACTGCATTTTGCTTTTCAGAAGGTGAAGCGGATGGGTCAAGCGGTTAGAAATAAAGAAGTGCAGAGAAACTGCAAAGATGAAGCTCAGCACGACCGTGATGATAATGAGCTGGCGAATCGAATTGGCTTCTTCGACAATTTCTTGAAGCGGAACGTACCCAACGATACTCCAGCCTGTCATTCGCGAAGGAGCAACGTAGACAAATTTCGGTTTGCCCTCCGTAGAGTCGATGTAATTGGTATCGGCCCCGTTCAGAAGATGGACTAAATCGGAAGGGAGCGGCAGTTTGGTACTGGCTTTTAACGTAGAAGGTGTAAAAATTGGCATGCCGGACGAATCCACGACAAAGTAGAAGCCGGTCGCCCCGATCGTTACGTTATCGCAAAATTGTTTGACCACCTTATCATCCAAATCGATGACGATAAATCCAATCACTTCGTGCGTTATCTGCTGCTTGACGGCAGCCATAATGGAGATGACATTCGTATTGCTGTATGGAAAACCGTCGATTCTGTCAAGAACGGATGCCTCGGAAGGAGGGATAATCAAGACCTCGTCCGGATTGTTGGTCAAACGGGTTAAATGCGGGTTGCGCAGCGGATTTTTCTCCAGCTGGAACAAGCCCTTCCTCTCGCTGATGCCTCGGCCGTACAAATTAACCATGGTAATATTGAGAACGCTGTCATATTTGTACGTTTGTCTGTAAGAATCCATCGTTCTTAGGATTTGTTTCGTATCCTCATAAGTATCTTCTTGGGAAAATAAGAAATGGAGCACTTGTGTATTTTTGCTAATTTCAAGCAGCTTTCTAGTGTCAATAAATTGGGTGTCGAGGTCTCTGGCGAGCTGATCTGCGGATAGCATGGCGGCTGCTTTACTGTTGTTAAAAACGGTTTTAAACGATTTCTGATAAGAGATGAGGCCAACCGCAATAAGAGGGATGCACGTTAGAATGATAAACATCGTAAGCAGCTTTATCTGTAAACTCGATGAAATCCATTGTATCAATCTCATAATGGGTTATGTAACCTTTCTTAATTGACGGGGTCTTAGTCTCAATCTTACTATAACAAATTGTCGTCCATGCGGATATGGCAACGTATACATTTCACCACAAATAACAATTTCCTCTCATAAAAACAAACTTTTGTCGATGGAGCTGTGGATAAACACTTAAAAAATTACAAGAAATGAGCTTGAAACTCTGTATAAAAGGCAACTGTAAGCGTTTTATAATGAGGTCACACCGAGCAAGAGGTGAACTAAGGGGAGGAATGAACAATGAAAGTTACGAAAAAAATGGGGGTCCTCGTTGCGGCTTCCTGTATGATGTTATTCGCAGCAGCTTGCGGGAACAGCGCGAGCACATCGACGGCTCCTACAACCAATGCAGCGGCTACCGCAGCACCAGCTCCGGCAGCGGGCAAGAAAATTACGCTCGGTTTCGCTCAAGTTGGAGCGGAAAGCGGTTGGAGAACGGCAAACACCAAATCGGTCCAAGATTCGGCGAAGGAAGCGGGCTTTGATTTGAAATTCTCCGATGCCCAGCAAAAACAAGAAAATCAAATTAAAGCGATCCGTACATACATTCAGCAAAAAGTGGACGTTATTGCTTTCTCGCCGGTTGTTGAATCAGGTTGGGATACGGTGCTGAAGGAAGCAAAAGATGCTAAAATCCCGGTCATTCTGACCGACCGTGCTGTTGATTCGAAGGACACATCGCTCTATGCGACATTCATTGGATCTGACTTCGTAGAAGAAGGAAAGAAAGCAGGGAAATGGCTTGCCGATAAATACAAAGACGCCAAAGAGGACGTGAACATTGTTGAGCTTCAAGGCACAACGGGTTCCGCACCGGCCAACGATCGTAAAGCCGGATTTGCCGAAGAGATCAAAGGCAATCCGCACCTGAAAGTGATCGCATCGCAAACAGGCGACTTTACGAGAGCAAAAGGGAAAGAAGTTATGCAAGCGTTCCTCAAAGCTCATAAAGATATCAAGGTGCTTTATGCGCACAATGACGACATGGCTCTTGGAGCGATCCAAGCCATTGAAGCAGCAGGCTTGAAGCCAGGTCAAGATATTACGATCATCTCTGTCGATGCGGTGAAAGACGGCATGACGGCAGCAAGCGAAGGCAAAATCAACTTCATCGTTGAGTGTAATCCGCTGCTTGGACCGCAATTGATGCAAGCTGTCAATGATGTTGTGGCAGGCAAATCAATCGAGAAACGGATTGTCACCAAAGAAGGCGTCTTTACTTCCGAAGACGCGAAGAAAGTGCTGGCAGATCGCCAGTACTAAGAAGATCACTAATAAGCTCACTAATAAGATCATATAAAGGAAAAAGCCACTCCATACAAGAAGCCGGTGGAGTGGCTTTTCTCTATAAGGAGAGGAGCAATCCCATGGGAGAGACCCAACCGATCTTGCAAATGACGGATATTCATAAACAATTTCCCGGTGTTAAAGCATTGTCAGGCGTTAACTTCCGGATGTTCCCGGGGGAAGTCCATGCGCTGATGGGCGAGAATGGGGCCGGTAAATCGACATTGATTAAAGTGCTCACCGGGGTTTATTCCATTGACCAAGGGAGCGTCGAACTGGACCGGAAGCCGGTCAGAATCCATAGTCCGCTGGATGCGCAGCAAGCCGGAATCAGCACTGTGTACCAGGAAGTCAACTTGTGTCCCAATCTGTCTGTTGCGGAAAATATCTATATCGGTCGCGAGCCGCGCCGGTTTGGCCGCATTTTATGGAAGAAAATGAACGTAGAGGCTGCTGAGCTGCTGAAGAAGAGAATGAACCTTGAAATAGACGTGACACAGCCCTTGAACAACTATTCCGTGGCCGTACAGCAATTAATTGCGATTGCCAGAGCAGTCAGTATTTCCGCCAAAGTGCTCATTCTGGATGAGCCTACGTCCAGTTTGGACCGGGGCGAAGTCATGCAGCTATTTACCGTTATGACTAGGTTGAAGAAGGAAGGTCTGGCCATCTTGTTCGTCACGCATTTCCTTGATCAGGTGTATGAAATTTCAGATCGAATAACCATTCTTCGTAACGGAGAATTTGTCGGAGAGAGCATGACAGAGGAGCTCTCCCGAATAGATTTAGTGTCCAAAATGATCGGCAAAGAACTGCACTTGCTGGAAGAGCTTCCGAAGAGTACGAACGATCGGCAGGTCAAGGCAGAGGTGTTATTAGAGGCGTATTCATTGGGAAAAAAGGGGGCGATTGAGCCGGTGGATTTCTCCATCCATAAGGGAGAAATCGTCGGTTTGGCCGGACTTCTCGGTTCCGGAAGAACGGAGCTTGCCAGATTGTTGTTTGCGGCTGACCGTTCGGATTCCGGCGAGCTCAAATTCGCCGATTCCAAGTCGGCCATTCACTCGCCAAGGCAGGCGATTGACCACGGCATCGCCTTCTGCTCCGAGAACCGCAAGACCGAAGGCATCATCGACGATTTGACCATTCGGGAGAATATTATTCTTGCGCTGCAGGCGACGCGTGGCTGGTTCAAGGCCATTCCGCGCAAGCGTCAGGATGAGATGGCAGACGAATATATCCGCGCATTGAATATTAACCCTCCCAATCCGGAGCATCTCATCAAAAATTTGAGCGGAGGCAACCAGCAGAAGGTGCTGCTGGCCCGGTGGCTGCTGACGAATCCGAAGCTGTTAATCCTGGATGAGCCGACCAGGGGAATCGATATTGGGGCCAAAGCGGAAATTCAGAAGCTTGTGCTCTCCTTGTCCCGCGAGGGCATGTCGGTGCTCTTCATCTCTTCCGAGCTCGAAGAGGTGCTTCGCGTCAGTGAACGGATTGCCGTCTTACGGGACCGCAAGAAAGTGAAGGAAATGTCCGGTGAAGAAATCAGTCAGCGCAATGTGATGAAAGCGATAGCGGGGGGTTGAGCAGAATGGTTAAGCATCATTTGTTTTGGCCGGCATGCATGTTGGCCGTGCTGCTGGTATTCAATTTTATTTATTCACCGGGTTTTTTCTCGATTCAAATGAAAGACGGCCATCTGTATGGCAGTTTGATCGATATTTTGAATTTCGGATCACCGCTGATTCTGGTCGCAATTGGCATGACGTTAGTGATCGCCACCAAAGGGATCGATCTGTCCGTCGGCTCCGTTGTCGCCATCTCAGGTGCGTTGTCCTGTTTAACGATTAGCAAAAGCAGCGATCAGAACGCGATAGGCGTACTCGTGCTGTCCGTTTGCATTTCCCTCGTGCTGTCTCTGCTGCTCGGC
>NZ_JBYTBS010000081.1:0-21011 GCF_058789495.1 Paenibacillus sp. FW126-R14
ATAATGGTGAGAGCATGAATGATAAGGAGAATCGTACAATGAATTGGAATCTAATTAAGCTTCAAATTATCGAATTGCTGGATAAGCATAAACGAATTACTACCGTTGCCGACCAATTAGGGCTGAAGCAGCCGACGGTTTCATTTCATATGAAAAGCATGGAGCAGGAACTAGGAGTCAGTCTATTTTATTCAAAAGCAGGGAAAGTCCATTTGACGGATGCAGGCCAATCCCTTAACCATTACGCCAAAAAAATTAATGCTCTGGCCCAAGAAGCCGAGAGAGTCGTGAAGGAATTCGATGAAAGAGGGAGCGGGCACTTGAAAATTGGAGCGAGCTATGTGCCAGGCACGTATGTGCTCCCGAGCATACTTAGCGCCTTTTCCAAACGGTATCCGCACATCTCCATCTCCCTCACGGTCAGGACCTCTCCTGTCCTTCAAGAAATGCTTTTGAATCACGAGATCGATATCGGCATTATGTCGGCAGAGCCATTTCAATGGGCGCCCCTCATTGGCGAAACATTATGTGAAGACGAATTGGTTTTCTTCTTTAACCCGCAGCATCGGTTGGCTAGACACGCCGTTCTTCATCCTGAACTATTGCAGGACGTTCCATTTATTTTGCACGGGCAAGAATCAAGTACGCGAACCATGACATTGAAATGGGCCAAAAGCTTAGGCATTGAACTTAAGCCGGTCATGGAGATGGACTCCTTGGAGGCCATTAAGCAGGCCGTCTTAACGGGCGACAGCGTCTCGGTTATTTCTAAGATGGCGATTGCCAAAGAGATGCAGCATGGCGAGCTGGTGTATCGTGAAATTCCGCAAAATCCTTTTAAACGCTACATCTTTTTCACGTATAACGAAGACCGGATTCGTTCCTCTTTCTTTGATAGCTTTTTCCAATATTTGCGTAACTCCGTCTAGAGCGAGTAAACGCTTTTACAAAAAACACATGCCCGGCTGACAATCCAATGACAAAACTTCTTTATGCTCTTTTCTGGAAGGGAAACCTTACCAAATAGGCTAAAGGAGATGAATTGATGTTCAAGAAAAAGGCTTTACAGATGGTCATGGCTATGGTTGTAGGAACAAGCACGCTGGTTGGATTTGGCGGGGCGCCGCAGGAGGTGTCGGCAGCAAGCAACATGGTACCGGATTATGAGGTCAAGCTTCTGCTTAATCCGAATGTCGTGCTGGGCGCGGACTTCAAGCTCACAAGCAGCGTGAAGACTGCGTTTGGCATGCCGGACACCGTAACGAAGATGAACGTTCAATTTATGGACACGAACGCCAAGGATATTTACAACAACGGATGGAGTCCGCGTATTCGCAAGACAGAGGGAGAGAATGATTTCGAGCTCAGTTATAAGAAGCGCTATGCTATCACCGGCGATGACATCAATGGCGCCCTTACGTTAGCCAATCAGGAGGGCTTTAATTCCGGGGATACCGGCTATGAGGCTCAAATCGAATGGGGATACCAGAAGAAAACATTAAGCATCACTAGAACCAAAAGCGGCAGCAAATCGGGTTATAGCGGGATGGATCTTCCTAATCAAGCCGATTCACGCAGTCTTCTAATCAATAACGCGCCAGATAAATTTAACAACTGGGTATCGAGCGGGTGGGGGACTAGCAAGCTGTCATCGTCGCGAATCTATGGCCCCGTTCTTGCCAAGCGCTCAATCGGTACGTGGAGCGGCCAGAAATTGTACATTGAAGTGTGGCCCATTCTGAATGCGGCAGGCACAGGAACCGAATACGTCGTGGAAGCATCCTTCAAAACGAGCAGCCAAGCGACAGCCTCAGCCAAGCATGATGAGCTTATTGCCTATTTACAGGCAAAAGGATGGTTTCTAGCGCAGGATTCATTAAAAACACAGCTAATTATGGATCGATACTAAGCATAACTCTCTAGAGGCTGTCCCAGAAGCGGCAAACACTGCTTACGGGACAGCTTTTCGATTAGCTGAGACAGAACTACAGAGTCTTATATGCCTGAAATGATCCGCCAAGAGCGCCAAGAGCACCAAGAGCACCAAGAGCACCAAGAGCACCAAGAGCACCAAGAGCACTAAGAGCACCAAAAGCACCAAGAGCACCAAGAGCAACCAGACTCACCAAACCGACCAGACCCACCAACCTCACCGACTCAGTTGCAGGTACGAGTGAGTAGAGTTTGCTTTTTGAGGAAGAGGGGGTGGTTTCAACGCTTGGGCAAATTGGGTAACTACAGGGCGTTATTTTGGCTGGATGACTGCTTTTATGGCTGAGACGGAACTACAGGGTCTTATATGCCCCCAATAGCCAGCAAGTTGCCGGAAATTGATAAAATAACGGACCATAGTTCCCCCTTACCCGCGGAAGTGCCGATTATTTAGGAAATAGAGGATCATAGTTCCCACACTGGGGGGAAGTTGGCTTTGCCGCTCAGATGAAAGCTACTATGAAGGATAAGCCTATGGATGCGAGTAGATTTCCTGAGGGAACGGCGTCGTGCCCAAAAGCTTCTTTTTCACTTCATGTCCGCATAAGGTAGTACTAATGACAAGCGGGGCTAGGGGGGAAGGAGATGCTGCAAAGGCGACGGTGGAAAAGCAGACCTACAGGGAAATCGAACCGGAAAAAGGTGCTGTTGATCAGTCTCCTCATCTTTGTCTTATTTTGTGTGCAGTTTTTTATTTTTGTTGAGCGTAATCTGAGGCCCCCGCTGATGAATTTAGCGAAAGTCCGCATTAAACAGATAGCGACACAGGCGATCAATAGCGCCATTGCGGATCATGTGGCAGGGAATACGAACGCAGAGCAGCTAATTGACTGGAAAATGGACAAAAACGGGAAAATCACAGGATTCATGCTCAATTATAATGAACATATGCGCATCACCTCGGAAACCATAAAAACGGTGCAGGGCGAGCTTGATCATTTGCAATCCATCTCCGAGCACGTACCGGTCGGGCAGGCCGTAAACAGCGCGATCCTCTCCTCATTTGGCCCTGATATTCCGGTCAGATTTCTACCGGTCGGCAATGTGAAAGTTGATTTAAATACGCGTTCGCAAAATGCAGGGATAAATATGGTAATATTTGAAGTCTATGTTCGCATTATTGCTGAAGTATCGGTCATTATTCCATTTGATTCGGATACGGAAATCGTAGAAACGGAAATTCCCATTTCATATTCCCTGGTCGTAGGGGATGTTCCCACGTATTACTATGATAACAAAGGCAATCCGGTTGGAGGGAATAAGAATGCAGGACCTCCCAGCCTGTCGCTTCCTCAGATTCCGAACGTCGGAACAACAACGCCCAAGGACGATGGGGTTCATTCGAAAGAAACAACACAAAAAGAGCCGGCTCCTTAAGAGCGCGGCTTATTTTTTTCGTTTATTCCGATCTTCGCGCTCCCACTTCCGCAGGGAGGGGTATGGGTCGAAGCTCCACTCGGCTAACCCATTGTCCCGGTACAGGCCAAAATGGAGGTGGGGCGGGAATTTCCCGGATGTCCCCGGCTTGCCGTAGCCCGAACTGCCGACCCAACCGATGGTTTGACCGGGTTTGACGATGTCGTTTTCTTTGATCCCTTTGTGAAACCCGGAGAGATGCGCGTAGTAGTGGTAAATGTTGTTCGTGTCACGAATCCCAATCCGCCAACCGCCGTATGGATTCCAGCCTTTCACTTCCACTATGCCGTAACAAGTGCTTCTGACAGGAACGCCATATCGGGCAAAAAGATCCGTGCCTTCATGCGAGCGGTGCCCTCCCCAGCCGCGGCTGTCGCCCCAAGTGCTGCGATAGGAGTAATCTGCGCTCACTGGCAGCGGGAAGGCATGCTCTCCAAGGTCCAGCGTATCCAGTGTGGCATAAATGGTAGCGAATTGTTTGATCCGCTCAACGCTGCGCGAATTTTGATAATAATTCCATAGGTTAATGAGTAAATTCGCTTCTTTAGTTCCGTTTTTGCTCATCAGGAAGGCCATCGAAGCCAGTATGTCCAAGTCGTTATTGCGTTCGGCGATCCCGTCCCCCGTGCCGTCCCGGCCGAAGCCGTGGAAGAAGGAAATGCTGTTTGGATTCGTGTCCTTCTGGTCCGGGTTCAGCAAGCCTGCCCAATCCGATTCAGGAAAGTAAATGCTGGTAATCCCTTTGTGAACAGGTCTTTTCTTTACGATATTCATTGTTCTTTCATATTGATCGACAGCTGCCAGATAAAACCAGGGAATATCAGAAAGTATACTCGTTTTTTCAAAAAGCTCCTTCCGCTCGGCATTCAGGTTAGGTTTAACCTTAGCGGCAGATGGGGCAAATGAATGATCAGAGATACCGCCTTGGGTTGCAGCTAGGTTTGCGTGCGAGTTTGATTCGGCTGCTGATAGGAGGAGGCAACAAATTAGAACACGCGACCAAAAAGGTTTGCTTTTCATCACTATCGTCCTTCCTGAATTGTTCGCTCTTAGGATGTGCGCATCGCAGGATGTTTATCCCCACATCTTTCGTTGTTCTCCGTTTTTTGCTATGATGCCTGTATGAGGTGAGCACCGTGAATTTTAATCACAGGGATGAGCATGTGGACGATGGCATGCTGTTAATTCAGGCGAATTTGGACGATATGAACCCGGAGTGGGTTTCTTATATTATGGATAAGCTGTTCGATGCCGGTGCAAACGATGTGTTTGTGGTCCCGATTATTATGAAAAAAGGGCGCCCGGGCATGATGCTGAATGTGCTGGTCCCAGAGGAACGGCTGTCCGTCATGGAGGACGTGATCTTTGGGGAGACAACGACACTGGGCGTTCGGTATTTGCATGCTTCCTGTCATAGACTGGCTCGAGAGTTCCAACAAGTACAAACCAAGTGGGGATGGCTAACGATAAAAGTTGGCTACCACCAAGGGAAACTCGTGCAATTCGCGCCGGAGTTTAAAGAATGTGAACAAGTGGCCAAAGAACATAGCGTGCCTTTGAAAATGGTTTACGAAGAAGCCAGACTGCAGTTCATGCAGCAGCAAAAAAGCGCCTCCTCCTAATGCTTTAAGGAAGAGGCGTTTTTGTTGTTATTGATGGTCATGAGAATGCGCGTGTGAGTGACCATGTGAATGAGAGTGATCATGATCATGATCATGGTGATGATGATCATCATGTGTATGATCATGGTGGTGATGGTGATCATCATGCGTATGACCGTGGCTATGGCTGTGATCGTGAGCCAGATGTTCATGGCCGACCTGCCATTTGCCAATGAAAGGATCTACTTTACCGACTACGACGCGGAGCACATTGGGTTGGTTAGGTAAATCCCGTGTGCCTGCACCATATCCGATCGTATCTACGATCATCGGAGGGAAGCTCTTGGAAAATTCGTCAACGATACCGGAAATAATGCCGGCGCCTGTTGGCGTGGTCATCTCCAGGCTGTAGTTGGTAGAGGCGATGGGTAAACCGCGCATCATTTCCAAAGTTGCCGGAGCGGGTACCGGATACGTCCCATGATCGATATGTATGGTTCCTGAGCCCAGCGGTACAGGAGAAGCAAAGATACGCTCGATTTGCAGAGAGTCGATCGCCAAAGCTACGCCCACGATGTCGACAATGGAGTCGATCGCCCCGACTTCGTGGAAATGCACTTTTTCAACGGGAATACCGTGAATTTTCGCTTCGGCGATGCCGATTTTTTCAAAGATGGCTAGGCTGAGGGATGTAACCCGCTCATTAAATCCTGCCTCTTGAATCACTTTGACAATTTCCGAATAATGGCGGTGATGCTTTGGCGGATGCTGCGGATCCAGGACCACATCGAGTTTCAGCGCGGAGATGCCACGCTTAATGACGCGTTTCCACTCCAGCATGTAGGGTTCCAGCTTGATTTTGGTAAGCTCATCTTCAATATAAGTCCGGTCTGCTCCTGCATCAACCAAAGCGCCGAGAGTCATATCTCCGCTGATTCCGGAGAAGCAGTCCAAATATAGAATACGCATGGTACGGATCTCACGCTCGTTTCGACATATTTTTGTTAATGAGCCCTGCGTAATAGCCTGCTCCAAAACCGTTGTCGATGTTCACGACGGAGATGCCGGGCGAACAACTGTTCAACATCGACAACAAGGGAGCCACGCCTGCAAGGTGCGCGCCATAACCGATGCTCGTCGGCACTGCGACGATCGGTTTGGACACGAGCCCGCCAACGACGCTGGCGAGCGCGCCTTCCATGCCGGCGACGACCACAATCGCGTTAGCACCGCGAATGAGCTCCAGCCGGCGGAAGAGCCGGTGAATGCCGGCTACGCCCACATCGAACACGCGTTCGACGTGGCTGCCCAGGCATTCTGCCGTAAGAGCGGCCTCCTCCGCCACGGGGAGGTCGGAGGTGCCTGCGCACACGACGGCGATGTAGCCGTCGTGGACTTTCAACATCGGTCGCTTGAACCAAGTGAGCGACCGGGCGGTTTCGTGGTAGGTGACACCTTCCACGGCAGCGACAACATGGGCGGCTTTGGCGGCGTCGACCCGCGTGGCGAGCACGCGGTCGGTGTGCTCCGTCAGCCGCCGGAAGATCGCCTCGATCTGCTCGGCGGTCTTGCCTTCCCCGAAAATGACTTCGGGGAAGCCGGTCCGCTTCTCGCGATCGATGTCCAGCTGGGCAAATCCAAGATCAAGGTTGCCGGGGCCACCCTCGCTGCCTTCCTTGATGATTTGCCTTTTGGCTTCTTCGACGTCCAGATCACCTGTCTGAACGAGCTTCAAAATCTTTTCCAAGTCCATCATAAGGATGCTTCTTTCACCTTTTCTTTGGTTTCCTTCGAAAGCACTTCGTTCATGCTGCCGGTTCGGTAGCCCTGCAAATCCAGCGTTACGTAAGTAAAGCCGAGCTTACTGAACTTTTCATAAATTGCGTCACGGTGCTCCACCACTTTATGTATCTCATCCGGCATAACTTCGATCCGGGCAATCTTCTCATGGTGACGCACGCGCACTTGATATAAACCAAGCTGGGACAGGAAATACTCCCCTTCGTCCAACTGGTCAATTTTCCATTTCTCAATTTGCGTTCCGTAAGGAATACGGGAGGACAGACAAGCAAAAGACGGTTTATTCCAAGTGCGCAAACCCAGCTCTTTGGAAAGTTGTCTGATTTCGTCCTTGGTCATCCCTGCTTCTTGCAAAGTACTGCGGACCCCTTGCTCATTCTTAGCTTGCAGCCCCGGTCTGTAATCGCCGAGATCATCCATATTCGAGCCGTCCAGAATGTAGGGGTAACCTAATTCTTTGGCTAATTGCTGCAAATGTGAATATAAACCTGTTTTGCAATGGTAGCAGCGGTCCGGATTATTGGCGACGAAATTCGCGTTCTCCAATTCTTTGACCTCTGTTTTATACAGTGGGACACCGATTTGTTCAGCAAGCTCAACGGCTGCGTCGAATTCCCGCGTTGGGAACGTTTCGGAGGCGGCTGTGACGGCTAGAACTTGATCGCCGAGCTCTTGCTGTGCACGCTTGAGGACGAATGTACTGTCTACGCCTCCGGAGAAGGCAATCAATACACGGCCCATGCCTCTTAAAATTTCACCAAGCTTGCGGTCCTTCTCGCGCGTTATTTCTTGTATGCTCATGTTTCTTCCCTCCCATACAGCCTATATGTAAAAAGCTGAGCTGTTTTGGTCCATCCAGATAAGTGTATCACAACTGACAGGCAAAGTGGATTGTTTTGTCGGGCATTCATGATATAATAGCAACATTGAGAAACCAAAAAAAAGGCGGGAAATATAATGCCTACAAAACCATTAGAGAGAAAACCAGACTGGTTAAAAATTAATCTGAAAACAGATGAAAATTTCAAAGAAATAAAATCAATGATGCGTTCCAAAACGCTGCATACGGTTTGCGAGGAAGCCAGGTGCCCGAATATTCATGAGTGCTGGGCGAATCGAACCGCTACTTTCATGATTCTGGGCGACATTTGTACGCGAGCCTGCCGTTTTTGCGCGGTTAAGACGGGGCTGCCGACGGAGCTGGATCTGCAAGAGCCGGAACGAGTGGCTGACGCCGCCATGCAGATGGGGCTGCGCCATTGTGTCGTAACTTCGGTTGCGCGCGATGATTTGCAGGATGGCGGCGCGATGATTTTCGCGGAAACCATTAAAGCGATTCGCCGTAAATTGCCTCTATGCACCGTAGAAGTGCTGATTCCCGATTTCTTGGGCCGTGAAGAATCTTTGGCTGTCGTCCTTGAGGCGAAGCCTGATATTTTGAACCATAACATGGAGACGGTTGAACGCATGTCCGACCGCGTCCGTTCCAAAGCGAAATATCACCGCTCATTGGAACTGCTTCAGCGCTCCAAGCGGATGGCACCGGGGATCCCGACCAAATCCAGCATTATGCTTGGTGTAGGCGAGGAGTGGGATGAGGTTCTGCAAACCATGGACGATTTGCGTGCGGTTGATTGCGACATTATGACAATCGGTCAATATTTGCAGCCGTCCACCAAACATCTGGCCGTATCCCAATACTATACGCCGGAACAGTTCTCCCTCCTCAAAGAAGAGGGAATGAAGCGCGGGTTCAAGCATGTAGAGTCAGGGCCTTTGGTGCGCAGCTCCTATCATGCTCATGAACAGGTTCAAGCCGCATCGAACGTGTAGACAACGAACGGATCATAGAAAGGAGAGCTTCCTAACATCATGATTCATATTGCTAATAAAACATATGAGCTCGTTACCGACCATAAAAATGGCTGGAACTTTGAAGTTTTCAAAGAACGCTTCAGCGAAGTATTAGAGCGTTATGATTATATTGTTGGCGATTGGGGTTACAGCCAGTTAAGGCTGAGAGGTTTCTTTAAGGAAATCCACCCTAAAGCGACGAAGGAAACTTCCATTGCCGCTCTTCAGGATTACTTGAATGAGTACTGCAACTTTGGCTGCGCCTATTTCATTATTGAGAAAGTGAATGGAAATAAGCAGCATCAGGCCGCATCGGAAGCTTCGGCAACCACGTCATAAACCGAAAAGACGCCATTCAACTCGAGAGAGAAGGAGGGCGTCTTTTTTTAACCTTATTTTACCTCTAAGCCAACGAAAGCTTCGCGTACCCTGTTCCAGAACGGGAAAGGACGGAATCTGGCAAACTTCACTTTGACATGGGAGGCAACACGGCAGCGGATCGAAACGACATCACTCCGCTGCATGTACTTATGATCAAGGGAAAGCAGCATATTTTGCTGGGCTTTCGGATAAATGTCGCAATGATGGTGCTTTGGCAAAATCATCGAGGAGCCAAGCGTTCTATAGACTCTGTTGTTGATAGAAGCGATCTCTGCGATTTGAATGGCTTCCAAGGATGGATGAACCATCGCTCCGCCTAAGCTTTTGTTATAAGCTGTGCTGCCGGCCGGCGAGGAAATGCAGATACCGTCCCCGCGGAACATTTCGAACATTTCATCGTTGATGTGCAGGCGCGCAACCAGCGATACTTCGATGCCCCGCAGCGTAAATTCGTTGAGCGCCAGATGCGTCTCCACGCCTTTGTCAGTCGTGATTTCGATTTCTACAACGGGATACTGAACAACATGAAGCTCCTCAGGAGTGCTCACACTGAACATGAGCGATGCGAGATGGTCTAATTCATTCGGTTTCCAATCTGCAAAAAAGCCCAGATGCCCCGTATGAATACCGACGAAGGCAATATGATCCAGTTGATGTACGTAATTATGAAAGGCTTGAAGCATCGTGCCATCCCCGCCAATGGAAAGGACAATGTCGGGATTCGCTTCATCCCGGGGCATGCCTTGCTTGGCTGCCAGCGCATGGAACCGCGCTGTTAACTCTTTGGAGATATCATCGCCTCGTTCAATGACGTTGTATTTCAATCGTTTTCCTCCTATTGAAGCGTGCAGTATTTGTCAATTTCTTGCAGGATGGACTCTGGCGTATGCCGAAATTTGGCAGCGACCCGGTATAAATCGTTGCTGAAATTTGTCACCCTGACAATTTCGCCATAGGCGGTAATCGGCCCGGGAAACCCTGACAGAATGAAGCTGAACTCCAGAATTAAGGGATAAAAAAGCCGGTTCGTCGTAACAAAAGAAAGACCACCCGCGCTAATATCAAGCAGCTGTCCGGAGAAAGCGACGCCCTTGCGTGCGGATAAGCCGCGAATGCCGACAATTTGAAGAGTGATAGGAGTTCGAAGGGAGAGCTTTGCCCGGTTGTGCTGTCGGTTCTGATGCTGTTGAAGATCTTCGGGAATAGAGAGCGTAAGGTAACAAATCGACTTTTTTAACTCGAGTTGTAGAAACTCAACATAGGTATAATATAAAATTCCGCGGTCTTTAAAAGAAAATTCAATAAATGAAACATGTTCAAGTTTGTCGAATGGAAACAGTCCCGAGACTTCTAAACAAACGGTGAACGAGTCCTCACCAATTTTATCAATGGAGAAATTATCTTCATAGCAGAACGGCTGCCCATCTTTACATTCACCGACAACAATCAAATGACAGTCCGAATTCGGTGCGATATATGCCAATTCTAGTGCCTTATTCCAATCCATAGCATCACCAAGTGGTTAGATTTGCATTCATGAACGCATGCACATACCGTAAGTCCTCTTTTCATAATAATTTATAAAAGAAAATAAGAAAAGCCCCTAACGGGGCTTTATCGGGGAAATCATACATTTATTGCCAGGATAACGTGCTGGTGACTAAAGAAAGCTCAAAGGAGTGAGCAAAGTTTGTCGAAACAGGCCGAACGCGAATGGAAAAATGCGGTCCATGGATGAGATGCCCGGGAATCGTTGCTTTATAGCTCTGTATGTGATCTACCAACACACCCGTAGGCTCCATGGCAATGATTCTTTGCTCCCATTTTTCGCCGTTGTCCTCATAGTAAATGATTTCCACGGCCGTATCTTGCGGCCAAATAGGGCCGAAGTGGACCTGCGCGGTAACTTCCTTCGTAGACGGTTTGATTTCGCTTAAAGGCACTTCGGTCGACAATTTGGCGGAGCGGTCATCGATGCCGATGATTTTGACTTGATACCAATTGTTTCGGATAAACTGCTTGTAATCGGCAACCTTCGTCGCTACCTCGTAGTGATTGGCGACAAACAGACGTGCCCGGTCTGCTGTCGGCAAATACGTTTCTTCCGTATAATCCTGAACCATCCGGTGTGTATTATACACAGGACTCAGCGATTGGATCGATCGCTTCATCCGGTTGATCCATTGATGAGGAAGACTTCCTTGATTGTAGTACAAGGGAATGATTTCTTTCTCCAGGATGTGGTAGATGGAATGCGTATTTTCTTTCTCCTGCACCGCCCAGTCGGCAGAACCTGTGGAACCGATCGCCCAACCGTTCGTCCCGTTGTAGCCTTCCTCCCACCAGCCGTCAAGCACGCTAAAATTAAGAACCCCGTTCATAGCCGCTTTTTGCCCGCTTGTGCCGCTGGCTTCCAGAGGTCTTCGAGGGTTGTTCAGCCAGACATCTACGCCTTGTACGAGGTAGCGGGCCATATTGATGTCGTAGTTTTCAAGCATGACGACTTTGCCCATGAATTCCTTCATTTGCGAAATCCGGTAAATTTCACGGATAAGCTCCTGACCGGGATAGTCGGCCGGGTGAGCTTTGCCGGCAAAAATAAACTGGACCGGCCGGTCGGGATCATTGATTAATTTCTTCAGCCGGTACAAATCGTTAAATATGAGATTTGCCCGCTTGTATGTGGCAAACCTTCTGGCAAATCCGATGGTCAGGGCTTTAGGATTCAAATACTGTCTGACTTCCGCAATGCGCTCCTCCGATTCTCCGTTACGCTTGCGCTGCTCCATCACATTGTGGCGGGCGAAGCGAATCAGGTTATCTTTCAAGAGCTGATGCACTTTCCAGATGGACTCGTCGGGAATGACTTCTACTTGCTGCCATTGATGCCTGTTGCTTTGCTCCTCCCGCCATGTGCCCGGCAGGAAGCGATCCAGCAGCTCTTTCCAACCCGGAGCTAGCCACGTATCCAAGTGAACCCCGTTCGTAATAGAGCCGATAGGAACTTCATTGGCATCAATGTGACCATGAAATTCTTTGAACATATCACGCGAAACTTGCCCGTGCAGCTTACTGACGCCATTGCGCAGTCCGGCTGTATTCAGGGCCAAATGAGTCATATTAAACTGGCCTGTGTGATGGTCAAGCCCGAGCGTGATAATGGCTTGTTTATGGCGCGGCAGCTCATGAAACAGCGGCCCGAGATAGTGCTCCACCATCCCGATCGAGAACGTATCATGCCCGGCAGGCACCGGCGTATGGGTGGTGAATACGGTAGCGGAGCGGACGGTTTCCACCGCCACGTGGAAAGGAAGACCCAGATGCAGCAGCTCCCTTAACCGCTCCAGGGTGAGGAAAGCCGCGTGGCCTTCGTTGATGTGATACACATTCGGATAGATGCCCAGTGCGCGAAGCGCCTTAACGCCGCCAATGCCAAGCACAATTTCCTGGGCGATCCGGGTATCTTGATTCCCGCCGTACAGCTGTGCGGTCAGCTCTTTATCTGCCGGACTGTTGGCCTCATGATCGGTGTCTAATAAATAGATCCGGTTGCGGCCTACTTGCACCTGCCAAATCTGCAAGGTGATGGCGCGGCCGGGCATATCGATCAAGATCGTGCGGTGAACGCCTTCATGAAGAACCGGTGCGATCGGCAGCTTGGCGAAGTCGTACTCAAATAATTCGCTTTGCTGTCCGCCGGATGCATCGATTTTTTGCGTAAAATACCCTTTTTTATAAAGCAGGCCGACACCGGCTAACGGAATGCCCAAATCGCTTGCCGATTTCGCATGATCGCCTGCCAAAATACCGAGGCCTCCCGAATAGATCGGCAAAGATTCATGAAAGCCGAATTCGGCGGAGAAGTAGGCAACCTGCACATAGCCGCGATCTCCGTGTTGTCTTTGGAACCACGTGGGACCGTTCAAATAGGCGTCGAAATTGCTCATCACTTGTCGATATTGAGCTAGAAACTCCGAATGATTGCTTAATTCATCGAGCCTGGCATCGTCCAAATCGTAAAGGAGGCGAACGGGATTATGGCCGGCTTGAGCCCATTTGGCAGAATCCATTTGTGCAAAAAGCTGCAAGGCATCATGGTTCCAACTGAACCATAAGTTGATGGCCAGCTCAGACAAGCGCTCAATCGCAGGCGGCAACGGTCTTGCTACTTTGAGGATGGCGTTTTGCATATCTGGATGTTCACTCCCTTTATGATCAGAATTTGTAATTACCCATATTATCTTGTTCCTCCAGCCTTTTCATACACGAGTCTAAGTAAGGAATATGCAGCAAAGAGCCCCGCAATGACTGTAAAAGCAGCCAGGATGGCCGTTCCGCTCACAGGCAGCAGCAGTCTGAGATAGCTGAGAACGGGAGAAGAGGGATCGTATTGCGGCAGGAACACAGCTTGTGAGCCCCGGAAAACCTGCATAGGCTCCCAAATAAGGAGCACAATCGCGGCGGAGAGCAGGGCGTGGATCATGCGCGCAACGAGAAAAGGCATGTAGCGCAAGTTGGTATGGCTCAACAGGCTGACAATTTGCGCGTGAACCGACATGCCGCCCCAGGACAAGATAAAAGCCCCTATCGCGACTTTGCTGGACAGCGCCAGCGCCTCCGGAGCGTTCCCCGCAGCCTTCGCGCCAATCGTCACCTCGAACAGGCCGTTCATGACAGCTTGAGAGAGTTCAAGGGGCAGTCCCGTAAACCGCAAGATGGAATCGATAAGCAGGTATATGGCGTTCATGACGCTAGCTTCGGTTAAGACCGTCAATACGACGGAGAAGAAGACAACAAGTCCACCTACGACGAAAATTAAATTGAACGAGTGAAGGATAGATTGACTGAGAAGCTCGCCGATCGATCTTCCATCGGATAAGCGCGCAGTGTGCATGGCATCGAATGCGCGCTTCCACATGCTGCCTTTGCCGACGCTCTTTGGCTCGGTAGACGGGCTTTTCCTGCCGTGAAATCGCATCATAAGCCCAATCAGGAGGGAGCCTCCATAATGGGCTACAGCCAGAATGATGGCCAATGAGGCATCATGGAAGAAGCCTATGGAAACAGCTCCGATCAAGAAGATCGGGTCAGAGCTTGTTGTAAATGCGACGAGCCGTTCCCCCTCTTCGCGGTTCACGAGTTTTTGCGTCCACAGCTGGGAGGTCAATTTGGCGGCGACAGGGTAGCCCGCTGCGAAGCCCATAGCGACGACGAAACCGCCGATACCAGGGATACGGAACACGGGGCGCATGATCGGATCGAGAAGTGTGCCGAAGAAATGAACGATCCCAAAGCCAAGCAGAATTTCAGAGATTACGAAGAAGGGAAAGAGTGCGGGGAAGAGCACATCCCACCAGATGGAAACACCGCGTAAGGCTGCCTGAAGGCCGGCATGAGGAAACGCAAATAAGCATAGAATAATGGCGATAACGACAAAAGCCATGAGTAAGGCCGCGGTAAAGTTTCGTTTCTCCATGGAACTTTTACACCTCCTCCTCAACTATATGAGAGGGATGGGACATACATGCCGGCCCAAAAAACTTAGACTTTGGTACTGTTATGGGAGTCGTTTTATGGTAAAATAGGACTAGTACTAGTCTTATATCCTAGGCAACGGGAGTGATTCAAATGACAGGTGTCATTGCCGGATTGGCTGTTTGCATGTTTGTGTTTGTCATTCGCGAAACGCTCATGCCTGCAGGTGATGAGGATGTAGAATATTATTAAGTCATTACGAGCAGAGAGGATTTCACCATGTCAGAGCAAGATCGCAGTACGCTTTATGAATTGATGGGGGGAGCAGAGACGGTTCGCCGAATTGTGGAGGCTTTCTATCCGAAAGTACAGAATCATCCCTTGTTGGCACCGTTGTTCCCCTCCGACATCGAACCTGTTATGGATAAACAATATATGTTTTTAAGCCAATTTTTCGGAGGTCCGACCTTGTATTCGGATGTCCATGGGCACCCTATGATGAGAGCCAGGCATATGGCTTTTCCTATTACTGTGGAACGTGCGGACGCATGGTTAAGCTGTATGGCTGAAGCTATGCAGGAAGTAGGCTTGCCGGATGAGCTCCGGGAATTTTTGCTGCAACGGCTGAAAGGCTCCGCTTATCACTTTGTGAACACACCTGAAGATGAATAGTTCTTCTTTCCCACACTTTTTCAGAAATGAGGCGGGGTTTCAAGATGGTTGAACCTTTGTATGAGATTTCAGTGAAATGTACTTATTGCGACAATTCCTTCAAATCGATGAAGGTTCGCCCCAGTTTCAAAAAAGCGAGTAAAACAGACGCGGATTTCTGCGTTCATTATAAGGATATCAACCCCGACTATTATGTGGTGAGAATCTGTCCTTACTGCGGCTATGCGCATACCGAAAACTTTTCAGATAAATGGAAACCGGCTCAACGGGAAACCTTCTACGAGAGAGTCGCCAAGAACTGGTCGGTGCGCAGTTACAGCGGAGAAAGAACGTGGGAAGAAACGATTCAGAGCTATAAGCTGGCCTTGCTCAGCGCGCAGATCAAAGAGGAGAAATCCCGCATTATTGCTGGACTTCTGCATCATCTGGCATGGCTGTACAGAGCCAAAGGGGATTGGGAGCAAGAGAAGCGATTCCTGGCCTTTGCACTGGATGCCTATGTTCACGTATATGAGAATGAAGGTATGGAGCTCAATAATGCCAGGCTGATGTATTTAATGGGCGAACTTAACCGCAGATTGGGCCATTTCAATGAGGCGGTCAAATGGTTTTCGCGCATCATCAATGACCGTAAGATTATGGATGCCGCGATGATTCGGGCGAGCCGCGAGCAGTGGGTCGTCACCCGCGAGGATATGCTGGCGATTCGTATGGAGCTGCCGGAGGAAATGAAACAAGCTACTTAAGACTGCAGATAAATCAAATGAACGCTTGTCTATGTGAGGTGGAATTGTCATCCCTTGCATAGTTAAGCGTTCATTTTTTGATTCAGGGCTTGGATTTCCGTGTAGTGGGTGTAGCGATTTTTTCCTTGATGTTTGGATTCATAAAGGGCTTGGTCCGCTTCGTAGATCAATTGAGTCAAATCGGACTGCGTGGATTCCGCGGTAGAAATGCCGATTGAGATGGTGATGGGGGCTGCGATCGACTGATTCTTATGTTGAAAAGCATCAGCAGCCAGAAAGCATAATCGCTGTGCGTATAAGCCCAGCCGGACCGGGTCCGACTCTGTGCAGAGAAGAATAAACTCTTCCCCGCCATATCTTGCGAGGTAATCCTCTTCATGGATATGATGGCGAAGGACATGGCTGATTTCTCTCAGCAATTGATCGCCCTCCAGATGTCCGAAGAGATCGTTATATTGTTTGAAGTTATCGAGATCAATCATCATGATGGACATTTTCCGTTTGAGCAGCGAATTGCTCGCAATCGGCATAAAGCTGCGCAGGTTCGGCAGCTTGGTTAAATTGTCTTGATTGGCTTGCAGTTCCATCTGGCGCTGCATTCGCCAGCTTTTATTCTCGTCGTTCACCATCATGATAACCGTGATGAAAGTGGCGGACATGATGGCCAGCATAAAAAGCTGATCCCCCATATACAGCCAGGACAATCCGTTTATGAAAAGTCCGTGTATCAGCAATCGCATGAGAAAGACATAAGTGCATATTTGGAGCCCGTGACGAATAGGAATGTCCAAGAAGCCGCTCTTGTATTCTTTATTGTGAAACAAGGAGCTTATGAGCGCAGGGGCTAACAGATCTTGGGCGATGTTGAACCACACATGGCTTTCATGCGAAATGAAGCCGAAACCCATCGGTAAGACCGTTGACAGCAGGGCAATCGGCAGTCCGTAACGAAGGCCGGCCATGAAGATGGGCAAGGAGCGTAAATCAATCAAACCGAGCGGCTCAGGCAGAGGTTCCAGCATCATGATGATACAAGCGAGGCCGGTTAATAAAGGGGCAAGAAGCTGCTCGAAGGAATCGGACAGCATCTTGCTGCGAACTTTCATCGCCGCGTAATTCAGCGTAATTAACGTGCATGCACTTGTCAAAGGAACGAGATACTCATTCATAGGAACTCTTTCTACTCCTTGCGCTTGAAAGCTACGATTGTTTCGTTCGTATAGCGGTGTCCGCCAATAAATAATCGCGGTCTGTGTCGACGAGCGTCAGCTTGTTATGACAGCAGGGGAATACAAGCAGCTTTTTTTTGCCTTCGTGAATGGATTTCAGTTCGTGGACTTTCAGCGGCAGCAGCACATTGGGGCTATGGCAAAACGGACATTCGGCCACATAAACGTCCTTCATCACAATGTCATAAGGCCATGTGTTTGCAAAAGGAAACAGCACAGCTTACTTCGATTCCGGTTCGCTTTGTTCCGAAGAGGAAGATTTCGCGAGCTCTGCTAATTTTTGAAGTAAAATATGTTGTGGCATATGCATGAGATGTTCCAATGGCACTTTAAGCTGTTCAGCCAGCTTGACGGCTGTTTCGGGAGATATTTGTAACGGTTTCATTCTTGATCACACCATCCTGTTCCGATTTTTTTGCAGGAACTATATTTCATTGAATCATACTTTTTACCTAGAAGCAATGAGTAAGATTACGATGATTGCTCCTGATACGCCGTTATGATTTAATAAAAGATGGAAAGGAAAGGTGATAGCTTTGCTTCATTTACCTCTTAATCAAACATGGAATTTAGAAACCTTTTTCCCTGGCGGAAGCGAGTCTTCTGCATTCGCAGCACATCTGAAAGAGCTTCAAGCTTCGATTGCGGCTTTTCAAGAGCAAGTGCGGAGCACGCCATCGCCACAGCAAGCAGCAGATACAGACGGCCTTGCCAAGCTGGTCGAATTGCTCCAGCATAATTTGAAACATATTCATGAGGCGGATTCTTTTGTAGGCTGTCTGCTCGCCGATAACCAGAAGGATAAGAAAGCGCCGGTATTAAACGGACAAGTCAAAAGCTTGTACGCCGAACATTTGTCATCGCTCACGCATTTCGATCAAGTGCTGACCGGCATTCCGGACGAAGTATGGTCGGAGATGCTGCAGAAGGAGCCGTTCCAAGCTATTGCATTTCCGCTGCACGAACGCCGTGCCTTGGCACAAGAAAAACTGCCGCCTGAACAAGAAGCATTAATTAATGATTTGGCCGTAGACGGCTATCATGGGTGGGGCGACTTGTATAATTCGACCGTTGGTCAATTCCGTATGCCGGTGGATGTTGACGGAGAGACCGTAGAGCTTTCGGCAGGTCAAGCTTTTAACAAGCTGCACACCGAGAACCGTGAAGAACGGCTGGAGCTTTTCGATAGATGGGAAAAGGCCTGGACGGACAAAGAGGATTACTGCGCAGAGGCGCTGAACCATTTGGCCGGGTTCCGTCTCCAAGTGTATAAATACAGAGGCTGGAACAGCATACATAAAGAGCCGCTGGCGATCAATCGGATGGAAGAGAAAACGCTGAATGTGATGTGGGATGTCATTGACCGCAATAAAGCGATTTTCGTGGACTACTTGAACCGTAAAGCGAAGCTGCTTGGCGTCGAGAAATTGGCGTGGGCAGATGTCGATGCTCCGCTTGGCGACTCTTCGAAGAAAATTTCTTACGATGAAGGCGCAAGCCTCATCACCCAGCAATTCGAGCGCTTCAGCCCGAAGCTGGCGGCCTTTTCGGAGATGGCCTTCGAGAACCGCTGGATTGAAGCGGAAGATCGCGCTGGGAAGCGTCCTGGCGGCTTCTGCACGTCATTCCCGATCGCTGGGGAGACCCGCATCTTCATGACGTACGGCGGCACGCTGAACAACGTCTCAACGCTTGCGCACGAGCTCGGCCACGGCTATCATCAGCACGTGATGAAGGATATGCCGGCACTCGCTCAGGAGTATGCGATGAACGTCGCGGAAACGGCGTCTACGTTCGCAGAAATGATCGTTTCGGACGCGGTTGTGAAGAGCGCTTCTACCGACGAAGAACGCATGATTTTGCTCGAAGACAAAATCCAGCGGGCTATCGCCTTCTTCATGAATATTCATGCGAGATTCATTTTTGAAACGAACTTCTACGCAGAACGACGTCAAGGTCTCGTTAGCGTGGAGCGCCTGAATGAGCTTATGGTGGACGCTCAGAAGCTTGCTTACAAAGATGCGTTAAGCAGCTATCATCCGCATTTCTGGGCAGCCAAATTGCACTTCTATGCAACCGATGTGCCGTTCTATAACTTCCCGTACACATTCGGCTATATGTTTAGTGCCGGTATTTATGCGAGAGCCGCGCAAGAAGGCCCAGCCTTCGAAGATAAGTATGTCGCTCTGCTTAGAGACACAGGCAGCATGAACGTGGAAGAGCTTGCGCAGAAGCATCTCGGCGTCGATTTGACGGAGCCGGATTTCTGGCAAAGCGCTGTCGATATGGCGGTTCAAGATGTGAAGGAATTCATGAAACTGACGGAAGATAAGGTTCAGGTGTAAGAGAAAAGGGATGTCCTCTACGTAGAATAATCTACATGAGGGCATCCCTTTTGTGACATAGGCGGGTCTCAAGTTGAGCTTGCCTGCACCATTCTTTATAGCTTGAACACTTGGATCGTCTGCTGCAGCTGTGTCACGACGCGCGTCATTTCCTCAGCTTGGGAAACGATGCCTTGTACGGTAGCTATCTGTTCGTTCATGGATGCCGAAACTTCCTGCGTACCGGCAGCGGATTCCTCGGTGATCGCCGAGATATTTTCCATGGCAGCCGCGATTTGTTCGGAGCTTACCAGCATCTGTTCGCTTTCTTCCGCAAAACGCGTAATTTCTTCCGAAATAAAGCCAACGCTGTCGACAATTTGGGAAAATACGATTTCCGTTTGATCGATCAGCACGGTTTGCTTCTTAACGACATCCTCGTTGACTTGAATGCTGCGAATAGCTTCCTGGATGCCTTGCTCGATGGTTTTCACAAAGCCGAAAACTTCACGGGTAAGGGAAGTGGATTCCTCAGCAAGCTTGCGTACCTCCTGTGCGACGACAGCAAATCCCCGGCCGTGTTCGCCTGCTCTGGCCGCTTCGATGGAGGCGTTAAGAGAGAGCAGATTCGTTTGCTCGGCAATCTCCGAAATGGCGCGGGTTACATTGGTGATGCCGGCCGCTTGACGAGCGAGCATATCGATCGTTTCGGAAACTTGCTGCGTCACTTCCACGTTGCGCTTCATCCCGATCCCTTGGCTTTCAACGGAGGTGCGGCCCTTCTCCACAAGAGTCATCATCTGATCCGAGCGATGTTTCATCTCTTTGGCAGATCCTGCATAGTTGACAATCTTTCCTTCAATGTCTTTGGAGGTTACCGAAACACCGGATACTTCTTCTGAGATTTGTCCGGCGCCTGCAGCCAGCTCATGGGCCGAAATGCTTACTTGTTCCAGGACCGTGCGGAAGTTTTCATTTTTGGAATAAATGTCACGGCTTGTTTGAAAAACTTGTTTGGAAATAGATCCCGTATCCCGAAGAATATCACGGAGCTTATCAATCATTTTGTTAAAGGATTGGCCAAGCTGCCCAAGGGTATCGTCGGAGGTAACCGTCACTTTTTGAGAAAAATCGCCTTTGGAAATATTAAGCGCGATCCGGGATAAATCGGCCACTGGCTCCGTTAGCTGGTTCTCAAACCATTTAATGAAAGGGTAGCTTAAAGCGAGAAGGACAATCAGGAAAATAATTCCTAGTAAGCGGTTCCACTCTGTAGAAAGTGTAAGAACAAGAATAAATACACAGTTCAATCCAATCAGTGCATAGCAGCCTAGCTGTAACTTTTTTCTAAAAGATAAGGTTGACATTTTATCCAATCTGACCGACTCCTCGCGAAATTTGTTGTGTAAGCAGGAATAATGGACTATTTTTGAAAATTATACCATTGAATCTGGAAACATTCTACACAAATTCGACAAATCTCGTTCGTATTCTAATACAAATCGGGATAAATATTAAGGA
>NZ_JBYTBS010000082.1:0-20779 GCF_058789495.1 Paenibacillus sp. FW126-R14
CCATCAACCCGCGCACTTCAAGCACCAAAAAGCCCAACCCCATCAACCTGAGCACTTGGAGTAACAAAAAGCCCACCCCCCATCAACCTGCACACTTCGCGCAACATAAATCAACCCCCATCAACATGGCACATTAAGCAACAAAAAGTACTGCGCCCCCATCAACCCGCGCAATTCAAGCAACCCCAACCACTGCACTTTCTACCTAAAAAAAACACAAGTTGGTGAAAAGACATTCCATTGTTGCAAGCGCTTTAGGAAGGTACCATAGGGATATAACATCGACGAAGAATAGTAAGGGGGGCCAGATGATGGCGGTAGGCGCGCAAGCAGTGAAACAGATGAATCAGCGTGCGCAGGCAAAAAAGGGGAATTCCTTTCTGCGAACGTTTTGGAAGTATAGGGCACTGTATTTGATATCTTTGCCGGGGATTGTATATTTTATCGTTTTCAAGTATGTGCCGTTATTAGGTTCGGTTATTGCCTTTCAGGACTATAACATTTTTGACGGTTTTACCGGAAGCAAATGGGTGGGATTCGAGCATTTTGCCCGCATGTTTGCCCACTATGATTTCCTTAAAATTTTGAAAAATACCGTTTTAATCGGCATATACGATCTAGTGCTGGCATTCCCTGCGCCGATCATTCTTGCTCTCTTGCTTAACGAGCTGCGTGTTGTGTTGTACAAGCGTGTTCTGCAGACAGTTGTCTATATGCCTCACTTCTTGTCCTGGGTTATTGTGAGCGGGATTGCGATTGGTATTCTCTCTCCATCTACGGGCGCGGTGAACCAATTCCTCACTTGGCTGGGCTTTGAGCCGGTTTATTTCTTGGGTGAAGAATCCTGGATCCGCACGGTTCTCATCTCGTCGGGAATTTGGCGGGATTCCGGTTACGGCACGATTATTTATTTGGCCGCCCTTGCGGGAATTAATCCGGATTTATATGAAGCTGCAGAAGTGGATGGGGCGAACCGTTGGAGACAAACGATTTCAATTACGCTTCCATCGCTGCTGCCGACCATTATGATTTTGTTCCTGCTGCATATTGGAAAATTTTTGGATTTCGGCTTCGAGCGCGTCTACGTGTTCTTGAATCCGCTGAATAAAGAAAACGGTGAAATTCTGGATACCTACATTTACACCGCAGGCTTGTTAGGTCAGCAGTTCAGCTATACGACAGCGATCGGGCTTTTCAAAGCATTGGTGGGTGTCATCTTTATTGTGACAGGTAACATTTTAAGCAAAAAAACAACGGGTGAAAGCTTGTACTAAGACGGAGGTGAACGCTTTATGAATCGCAAGCCGACAGCCGGCTGGCAAGTTTTTAACATCTTTAATGTGCTTTTTTTGACTCTCTTATCGCTGGCGATGCTTCTGCCGTTCTTAAACGTGCTGGCTCAATCGTTCAGTTCCTCTCAAGCTATTGTGAATGGGAATGTCATGTTCTGGCCCGTTCAATTTACGCCGATTAACTATCAATACGTATTCAGCGACGCAGCAATCTGGCGTTCTTTCGGAGTAACTGTGTATATTACAGTAGTGGGTACGCTAATCAACTTAATTGCAACGGCTTCACTGGCTTATCCGGTGTCGCGCCCTGAGTATGCCGGACGCAATGCTGTCGTAATCATGGTTCTGATAACGATGGTGTTCACGGCTCCACTGATTCCTAACTTTATTTTGATGAAGAATTTGCATTTGACGAACTCGCTTTGGGCACTTATGATTCCAGGTGCGATCAGCGCCTTCAACTTTTTCGTAATGAGGTCGTTCTTCTTGCAAATTCCGAGCGAACTAATCGATTCCGGCCGTATCGACGGCTGTTCCGAGCTCAGAATGATTTGGAACATCGTGCTTCCGCTTTCCAAGCCGGTTATGGCATCCCTTGGGATTTTCTATGCCGTGGCCCACTGGAATGCGTATCAAAACGCGCTCTACTATATCAATAAACCGGCGCTATGGCCCCTGCAAGTGAAGCTGCGCCAGCTCATTGTATCCGAGGATCTCTCTATCGATCCGAACTCGGCACAATTTAGCGGACTGGCCCACATGGATCCGGAAGGCATCAAAATGGCGACAATCATTATTGCGACAATCCCGATTATTCTGATCTATCCGTTCTTGCAGCGTCACTTTGTCAAAGGAATGATGGTCGGATCGGTTAAATCATAGGCCAAACTTGTTGTGAAATCTTGTATGGAATAACGAGTTTTTACAGAATTCTAAAAAAAAGACAAATCAAACTAAAGACAGTCCATATCGACAAATTGTAAACGCTTTTACAATGGGGTTGTGAAAGCGTCATATTTTAGTGAAACGAAATGAGGGGTAGAAATGAAAAAATGGATTCCCACGACAATGGCTGCAGTGTTGTTGGCCAGCATGTTGGCTGCTTGCTCTTCCAAACCGGCCGAACAACCGGCATCCAGCGCGGCAGCTGGCGCAGCTAGCGCAAAGCCGGCAGAAAAAACGAAGTTCTCCATCTCCCTGCGTACTTTGGCATTCGGTCACGTAGAGAAATCGCCTGATATCAACCAAGATAAATGGGTGAAAAAGCTTGAAGAACTCACGAACACCGATATGAATATCGTGCTTGTTCCGCACAAAGAATATGAACAAAAAATGATTCAAATGTTCGCAACCAACGACATTCCTGATGTCGTCCAAGGCAGCGGCGGTGTGAACGGAAAAGAAATGGCCGGTTCCGTAAAAGCGGGCGTATTTATGCCACTGGACGATTTGCTGAAGCAGTACGGTCCGAATTTGCTCAAAAAAGTGCCGAAAGAGGCATGGGATAACGTAACGTACAACGGTAAAATCTACGCGATTCCTGAGTATTTGTCGAACCCGTCCCGCCGTGCGATCTTCGTCCGTAAGGACTTGCTGGATAAAGCCGGACTAGGCGTTCCAAAAACGGTTGACGAGTACATGGCCGTACTTCGCAAGTTCAAAGAAATGGGCGTAGAAAACCCTTACATGGGTCGTGAAAACTTCAAATATGCGGATTCCTTCTTCGGAGCTTATGACGCATATCCGTATCTGTCCATGTTCGAGAAGTCTGGCGATCAAATCGTGCCGAAATTCTTCAATACGGAGAATATGACCAAAGCGCTGCAAACATATAAAACGATGTTTGACGAAGGCTTAATCAACAAGGAATTTGCAACGATCAACGCAACCGTATTCAAAAACACGATCCTTGCCGGTAAAGCAGGCATGTGGTCCATGAATGCGAATGAAGTGCTGCAATGGGAAACACAGCTGAAAGCGACGGTGCCAAACGGCTCTATCGAAATTATCGCAGCTCCTACTGGACCGGACGGTAAAGGCGGACACTACTTGTACGGACCTGTTCCGCGCGCGTACTTCATCAACAAAAATGTGAAAAATGCCGCGCAAATTATTAAATTCTACGACTGGATGATGTCCGACGAAGCGGAGAAATTCTTCACATTCGGTATCGAAGGCGACACGTACAAAACGGTAGACGGCAAAATCGAATACAAAGCGCCAACAGATGCTGCAGGCGTAGATGAAGAGCGTTACCGTCAATCCTTCTTGTGGTTGGTTCAAGATACAACTTATAATAAAGGCACACTTAGTATGACAGAAGACGGCAAGAAATTGATGAAGGTTTATGACACAACATTGAAAAATGAAGGACGCGATGGCATCAGCTTCGAGCCGCGTCTGGATGCCTTGATGAAAAACCCTGACATTTCACCGCTGTCCGACCAAGCGCCTCCAGTTATTCTTCAGCACATGGTTAAAATGGTGTACGGCAAAGAGCCGATCTCCGACTGGCCGAAAGTTCTGGAAGAGTGGAAGTCCAAAGGCGGCAACGAAGTAATCAAGGAAGCTACAGAAAAATTCAACAGCAAAGATTCCGGTACAACGGTTTCGATGCCGCGTAAATAAGCTCAAGCGATTGAGCATGACCGACTCCTCACGAGCACTCCAGCGCGTGGGGAGTGGGCATTTCAGAAGGGTAAAGAAGGGAGCGCCACCTCATGTACCGCATACTCATTGTCGATGACGAACCGATGATACGCAAAGGATTGCAAAAGCTAGTCGAACAATCCCAGCTGCCGATCGAAAGCCTGCGAACGGCTGAGAATGGTGTTGTCGCACTGCAGCGGATTCAGGAGGATCGGCCTGATTTCCTGTTTACAGATATACGTATGCCCAAAATGGACGGCTTGGAACTGTGTGCCCGCGTTGCGGAAATGGATGCGGACATCCAAGTCGTCGTTATTTCCGGGTACAGCGATTTCGAATATGCCCAGAAATGTGTTTCCTACGGTGTCAAAGAGTATTTGCTAAAGCCGGTAAACATCAAAGGCTTCCAGAACGTGTTGGAGAAGTTGATCCGCACCAAATCCAAAGTAAGTTCCGAAACGTTCGTTGCCGTAACGAAGCTGGAGCAGTGGGCAAGCCGTATGGAACATGCGGTCTGGATGCTGCAGCAAGCGGAGTTAGACAGCTTATTGGAAGAAGTATACGCAGAGCTCAGAGATTACAAGCTGAAGCTGAATCGGATTCATGATATTTTGCAGGAGATTCATACGCTGCTGCACCAGCGTTTAAATGTAAGGGATGTTTATCTGATTCAAGGTGAGCTTGCTTTGAACGGCGCTGCCACGGAAGAGGAGGCATGGCTCCGCTTCACAACAGCGGTGTATGGTCATATGGATGAGCTGAAGCATAGGCGCAAAGGAAAACTGAAAGATCCTGTAGAGGAAGCGAAGCAGTACATTGAATCACACCTTGCTGAGGAAGTTTCGCTAGAGGAAGTGGCTGAATTCATCGGACTCAATCCATCGTATTTTAGCCAATTATTCAAGCAAAATACGTCGGAGACGTTCGTGCAGTACCGCACGCGCAGACGCATGGAAAAGGCGAAAAAGCTGCTGGAACAGCCGCAATGGCGCATCACGGACATTTCCGGAGAGGTTGGTTATGCCGACCATCCGCATTTTACGAAAACGTTCAAAAAGTATGAAGGATGCCTTCCTTCGGAGTACCGCCAGCAGATGGGGATTCGTTCATGAGAGGCAAGACACTGTCACGACAAATCTTTTCGAACTTTCTGATTGTAATCGTACTTTCGCTCGTATCTGTCGGAGCGTTCTCTTATATTCAATCTTCCAGGGCGCTGGACGGCCAGGTCAAGCAGTATATGGAGCAGATGATCGACAGCGCCAACTATCAGACAGACAGCTATTTGCAGGCTTATGAGCTCTTGAGCAATGCCTTTACTTCCAACCCGGATGTTCGGATTTTTATGGAAATTGAACCTAACGATTCGTATGGGTTTTATGTGTATAGTGAAAAAATCAAGGAATTCGCACGTATTTCGGTGGTCTCCGTTATTACGTTATATAAACAATTGAACATGATTTATGCGGTCGGCCAGCATGGACGATCGGTTATTTATGATAATCAGAATGTGCTCAACTTCGATCCCGTGCTGGTGAAAGAAAAGTATGATTATTTGATGAAAATGACGCCGGCTGACGGCAAAATCGCCCTGCTGAATATGAGCATTCGCGAAGTCGATCAGGGTTCGGTCGTGACGATGGCACGCAAAGTGAGAGGACCTTCTTACGGGGATGAGAACCGTGGGATCGTCGCAATCGAGATCAAGCTGGATGAGCTGGCGAAGACGTGGGATCGGGTGAGTCTGGGAAAAAAAGGCTTTTTCTTCATCGTAGATGACACCGGGAACTACATCTATCCGCGTTCCATGAGCGAGCGCAAGCCGCAGGATGAATTGGCCTCGCGCGTGCTGCAGAGCGGCAACCAGACATTCACTTACAAATATAACGGCGAGGAGCGCATGTTTGTATCGCGCAAATCCGGCTACTCCGATTGGAATCTGGTTGCTTCCATGCCGGTTGAGGAGCTGCGGCGTCCCGTCAATACCATCCGAACGACAACCATCAGTGTGGGGCTGATTACACTGGCTATTGCCTTATGGCTGGCGTCCCGTTTCGGCCGTTCGATTATTGCGCCGATCCGTTGGCTGAAAGACAGTATGAGGGAAACGGAAAAAGGAAACTGGCAGTACATCGACGAGTCGGGCCGAACGGACGAAATCGGCGGGCTGATTCATAGCTACAACCTAATGGTGACGCGTCTGTCCGGTATGATTGAACGTGTTTATGAGGCGGAGCTGGAGCAGCAAAAGAATGCTTTAGAGCTAGGGGAGACGAAGCTGGAGCGGCAGAGGGCGGAATATCAGTCCCTGCAGCTTCAGATCAATCCTCATTTTTTGTACAACACGCTCGAGACGATCAATTGTTATGCCATTGTGCAGGACTCCACGGAAATTACCGAAATGGTCGAGGCCATGGCTTTCATGCTGCGTTACTCCGTTCAGACCAACTTAGAAGAAATCACCGTAGCGAATGAGCTGAACCATGTTCGCAACTATATGATTGTTTTGCAGCACCGAACCGGCAAAGAGTTTGAGATCGATGTAGCGATTCCGCCGAGCCTGTTGCTGGAGAAAATGGTCCGGCTGACGCTGCAGCCGCTGATTGAAAATATTTTTCAGCATGCTTTTCCGGATGGCGTGGAGCCGCATCATTTCATTCGTATTAATGCCAAGAAGGAAAACGGCTTATTCCAAGTGTTCGTGGAGGATAACGGCGTTGGCATGAAGCCGGAGCGGCTTGCCGAGCTGCGGAAGAAGCTGGAGCAGAACCGTTTGGCGGAGCCGGAAGAGAACGGCGCGTCCCAGCGCGGCGGCATTGGGCTTATGAACGTTCATCGGCGAATTCAGATGGTGTTTGGCGAAGCTTACGGGCTGTCTGTCGACAGCGAGTGGGGGCGCGGCACTTGTCTGATGATGACGATGCCGGAAACGGCGCGGCCGAAGATGCGGAGTTGAGGGCGCGAGGATATACACCTAAAACACAGACATGGGAGGAATTCATATGAACATCGATTTAACGGGGAAAATTGCACTGGTAACAGGATCAAACGCGGGAATCGGACGCGCAATCGCCATGGCTTTAGCAAGCAATGGAGCGAAAGTCGGCGTGAACTGCTTGAACAATGTGGCGCAAGGACAAGAAGTTGTCGCAGCGATTCAAGCGGCAGGCGGAGAAGCTGTGCTGGTGCAAGCGGATGTGACTGATTTGGAGCAGATCGACAGACTCGTTAGGGAAGTGGAGCAGGCACTAGGCGGCACGATTGATATTTTGGTCAACAATGCCGGTCATCTGGTACAGCGCGTACCGAATTCCGAAATGTTTGAAGAGATGTATGACCGCATTATGGACGTTAATTTGAAAAGTACTGTGTTCATGTGCAAAAGAGTGCTGGCCGGCATGAAAGAGAAAGGCTATGGCCGCATCGTCAACATGACATCCGTTGCTGCGCACAATGGCGGCGGTCCGGGATCAAGCGTCTATGCAGCAAGCAAAGCAGCCGTTCTTACATACTCCAAGGGCTTGGCGAAAGAAGTTGCGGCAAGCGGGATTACCGTGAATAACGTATCTCCCGGTTTTATCGGCAACACGATGTTCCACGCAACGTTTACGACCGACGCCGCTCGGACAGCAACGATTAACGGCATTCCGCTGCAGCGTGAAGGAACGCCGGACGATGTGGCCGGAGCGGTGCTTTACCTTGCTTCAGATCTGGCTGCTTATGTAACAGGCGAAACGATTGAAATCAACGGCGGGATGATGATGCGATGAGCACCTCACTGAGACCGGACCGTACAGCACGCATATTAAAAGAGGAAATCGACAGGCTGCAGCAAGCAGGCAGCCTGTTCATTCCGAAAGAACCCGGGGGCTGGTGGCACCAGTACGTTTGTCCGCACCATCAAACCGAACTGGTGTTCGATGATAAGCAGGCGGACGCGTTCGAATTTGCCTGCCCGCACGGCTGCCAAATCGAAGGCGAGGCTTACCGCGGTGCTTGGCTCGTGTTCAAGCACCAATCGCTCGCGCGCATAGCTCTGCAGGCAGCCGCTGTATTTGCGGCGCTTGGCGAGGCTTCCTACGCCCAGCTCAGCAAGAAACTGCTCGTCGAATACGCCGAGCAGTTCCCGCGCTACCCCGTGCATCCGGAAGCGCAAAGCTGGATGCTGAAGGGGCGCGCCTTCCATCAGGCGCTCACAGAGGCGATCTGGTCTACGACACTGATTCGCGCTTACTTGTTATTGCGCGATAAGCATGTTGTATTCGGGGCGGAGGAGCAGGCGGCTATCGACGTCTTTTTGGGTTTGCTTGCCGGGAGCATGGAAGAATACCGGCACATTCTCATTCATGAGCGGAACAATGCGGAGAACAATTACACCGCCTGGCTGAACGCGTCATTGTCTTGCGTCTACGCCGCGCGGGGCGAGCAAGCGGCGCTGGAAGCGCTGATTGAAGGCCAAGGCGGCTTCAAGCATCACTTGTCGATCGGCGTGAAGCCCGATCAGCTGGAATTCGAGGGAAGCACGTATTACCACGTTTTCGTGCTTCGGGCGTACTTGATCTCCGCGGAGATGGCGCAGCGCTTCGGCATAGACCTCTACGCCGTCACAGGCGCCGACGGCCAATCGATGCGCGGCATGCTGGAGGCGCTGGCCGATCTTGCCGACGGCCGGTGGGCGCTGCCCGCCCTGCATGACGGACCGCTCGCGAGGGCTCCCTATGCCCGCGAGATCGCCGAGATCGCGGAGCAGGGGCTCGCGATCTACGGTATTACCGGCCTCGCGCCGGTGCTGCGCGAAGCCTACCGGCAGCTGGACGCTGCCGGCGGCGAGCAGCTCGAGGCGCTGCTCTACGGCGCTGCTGACCGCACGCCGGTTCCGCCAGAGGCGCGCGCTTCGCGGCTCTGGCCGGATGCCGGCTTCGTCGTCGGCCGTGTGCCCGGGAACCCGCTGTCGTTCCTCGCCGATTTCGGCGAGCATGGCGGTTCCCACGGCCATTACGACAAGCTGCATCTGACGTTGATGCATCCTGCGCAAACCCTGACCCCCGATTTCGGGATGGTGCCTTACGGCTCGCCCATGCGGAAATCGTGGTTTGCCGAAACCGCCAGCCACAATACGGTGTCGCTGGACGGCTACTCCCAAGCGCCGCATGAAGGGCGCTGCGTCCGCTACGCGGCTGACGAGAACTCCGTCTACGCTTGGCTGCAAACGACGGAGGCCTACGAAGGCTGCACGATGAGCCGTCATTTGCTGCTCACGGGAGAGTGGCTGCTGGATTGGTTCCGGGTTGAGCTGACCGGGGAGGAGCCCCGGAGCATCGAGTGGTGGATGCATCCTGCCGTTCAGCCGATCGCTGACGGAATGGCCGATCGGGAGGGGGTCTTCCTGCTGCAGATTCAAGAGCAGGAGGGGGCTGTCGCTGCTGAGCGGAATTTGCCGATGATCGGCGAGTTTACGGCGGATGCAGAACAGCTGCATTTGTCTTACCGGCTTGGGACTGATGCCGCTGTGTTCCACACGGCGTTGGCAGAGCCGGGCTACGAGCTGCTGGCGGTTCATACGCCGGGGGACTCTGTGGACCCTAGTCAACCTCTAACGGCGATCCTGCATCGTCGCCATGAGCGCAGCGCTGATTTCATCCATGTATACCGTGCGGACAGCAAGGCCGAGCTCACCCGCGTTTCTCCGCAGGAAATCGTGGTTTCGGTGCCGGGCCAGCCGGAAAGCGCAGCCCATATTCAACTAACGGAAGATAAAGGCTTGATTTTCATATAGAGAAGGGAGAATCGATATGACAACCCTGTTGCCATTATACGAACCGCAAAGCGGCGTATTAACTGTACAATACGAACCGAACGAGGGAACTGTACTCTTGGAAAACCCGCCACGTTTCACGTGGATTCCCGCCCAATTGGAGAATGACCGCTACGTGCTGCAAATTTCGCAGTCGGACGTATTTGACGAGGCTGACACGCAGACCATAAAGCCGATTCCCTATAATCTATATACGCCCGACGACGCGCTGCAACCGGGAGCTTATTACTGGCGCTACGCGCTGCTTGGGGAGAATGACGAACATACCGCATGGAGTAAAGTGAGGCGCTTTGAAGTCCCGGCCGGTCTGCCGGAAACTCCGCTGCCTAGCCGGGCGCGCAGATACGCCGAGGCATCGCTGCAGCACCCCCGGTTGTGGCTGCAATCTGCGGAGGTTGAGGCTTTCCGCAGGGAATTGGCGGCTGATCCGACTTACTGCGGCTTCGACGTATTTTATGAGAAGTCCGTTAAGCCGTGGATTGACCGGGAGCTAGTTGCAGAGCCTCTGCCGTACCCGGGCAATAAGCGCGTTGCGAAGCTGTGGCGCCAAATGTACATGGACACGCAAGAGGTGCTGTACGCGATCCGTCATCTGGCGGTGGCGGGAACGATTTTGGCTGACGCCGATTTGCTCGGCCGCGCCAAAACCTGGCTGCTCCATGTTTGCTCCTGGGACGTTGACGGCCCAACATGCCGCGATTACAACGATGAGGCATCCTTCCGGATGACCGGTGCTATCGCATGGGGCTATGACTGGCTGCACGGTCAGTTAACGGAGCTTGAGCGGCAGCAGGTGCGCGAGGTTCTGCTGGCCCGTGCGCGTCAAATCGCTACTCATGTGATCGATCATTCCAAAATCCATCACGTGCCGTTTGACAGTCACGCCGTTCGTTCGCTGTCCAGCGTCCTAGTACCGAGCTGCATCGCATTGCTAGAGGAAGAGCCGGAAGCGCGCGAGTGGCTGGATTATACGCTTGAATACTATGCAGGCATCTATTCGCCTTGGGGCGGACCGGACGGAGGCTGGGCGGAAGGTCCGATGTATTGGACGACCGGGATGGCTTTTGTTACGGAAGCGATGAACTTGCTGAAAAAATATACGGGCATTAACTTTTACAAGCGGCCGTTTTTTACGAAAACAGGCGATTTCCCGCTGTACGCGTTCAGCCCGGATACGCTTCGCGCAAGCTTTGGCGATCAGTCCACGCTGGGAGATCCCGTGAGCTTGAAAACCGGCTTCAACATCCGCCAGTTCGCCGGTGTGACCGGGAGCGGTTTGTACCAATGGTATTTCGAGCGGGTGCGAGAGATCGATACCGATTCCGAGATGAAATTTTACAACTACGGCTGGTGGGATTTCCGTTTTGACGAAATGGTGTACCGCCATGATTATCCGCAGGTGGAAGCAATCGCTCCAACCGATGCCAATATCGAGCAGGTCAAATGGTTCCGCGACATCGGCTGGGTGGCGTTCCACTCCAACATGGCCGATCCCGAGCGCCACATCATGCTGCTGACGAAGAGCAGCAAATACGGCTCCGTCAGCCACAGCCACGGTGATCAAAACGGCTTCCTGCTGCACGCATACGGCGAGCCGCTTGCCATTGAAAGCGGCTATTACGTGGCGTTCAACTCCACGATGCATATGAACTGGCGCAGGCAGACGCGTTCGACGAACAATATTTTGATCGATGGACTTGGTCAATACGCCGAGAAAAACAAAGTGCTGAACATGGCCGCGAGCGGCTTCGTCGAGGTGGCTGAGCAGCGCAAGGGCTACAGCTACTCCCGCAGTAATGCCACCGCTGCGTATAAGGAGTACGTGCCTTATCTTGACCGCTACGTTCGCGAGCTGTATTTCTTCGGCACGTACGTCGTCGTCGTGGATCACATCGACTTGGCGCAGACGGGCACGGTGGATTGGCTGTTCCAGACGCTGTACGAAATGAAGCTGAACGGGCAAACCTTCAAAGTCCAAGGCCGCAAAGCCGATATGGACGGCCGATTCGTCTATTGCTCCTCCGGCGAGTTGGAGCTGACGCAGCATGAAGGCTTCCAGGACGTAGACCTGGCTGAGATCGAAGGCTTGCCGCTGCACTGGCATCTCAAGGCAACGACCAAGCCGGCGCGCAGCCACCGGATCGCTACGCTCCTCGTGCCGATTAAGCATGGCGAGCCGAAGTATGTGTCCTATTTTATGGACGATCAAGGGTTCGACACGCATATTTACTTCACGGAAGACGGCATTACGCACCGTGTTGAGGTGCCAAAGGCTTACTAGATGTTAGGCAAGCTGCACTTATTGATGAGATCGACTCCTCTTCGCCGGTTTGGCGGTTGGGTCGGTCTTTTTTTATGGGCCATTTGTCCAGCCACCGAAAATTAGATGGAAATAATTCCATTATTTGAGTGAATTTCAGTTGTTGAAGCCTATACAAATCGAATTAGCGGTAGCTTTTCCTGTTCATCTAAACGCACCTTCAATTGGGTTGCCCCTCGTTGCCAATGTTGGCGAAACACATAAAAATCAAGGCAGTTCTACATAAGAAAGGCCAATTTTTAGCATCTTTTACAGCGTTAAAGCAGCATTTTCGCGCCCCCATTGCCACCCTCGCAGCATCTCCCTAACAACCCCCTAGTCACAACAACCTATAAAAACTTAACATGATTCCTAAAGTTCACACATTGTAAGGGCTGCCAATTTCGAGCGATAATAAGGGCATCAAGTCATCAAACAAACGAGGGGGATTTACATTGGTAAAAAAATATAAAGCACTTCAAGTAGCGGCAGCGAGTTTACTGGCTATCTCCTTAACAGCATGCGGCTCGGCCGGCAGCAGCACTAGCACAAGCACACCGTCCCAGGGCGCGAGCGCAACGACGACACCAAGCGGCGGAAGCACGACAGAGAAGAAAGAGAACATCACAATCACGTTCCAAAACATATATCCGGACCCGACAGATCCGAAGAACGGCATGCTGAAAAAGATCGTAAACGACTACCAAACGAAAAACCCGAACATCAAAATCGAGCTTGATTCCCTCAACACGGATCAGCAAAAGCTGAAACTCAAAACGCAAGCAGCTTCCAAAGAAGTGCCGGATATCACGATCGTGAACCCATCCGCACAAATGAAGCCTTTCGTAGATGCAGGACTTTTCGCGCCGCTGAACGATATGGTTGAGCAAAATGGCTTGAAAGGCACGTTCCAAGATGGCATTTTGAACTGGTACACATTCAACAACAACCTTTACGCGTTGCCTGACGGCAACAACATCGGTCTCGTTTATTACAATAAAGATTTGTTTAAACAAGCCGGCGTAGAAGTGCCGAAAACTTTCGAAGAGATGGTTGCAGCTGTCAAAACACTGAAAGGCAAAGGCATTCAGCCAATGGCTATCGGTGAAAAAGATTCCTGGACAGGATCCTTCTTATTCATGAACGTCCTGCTTCGCACGAATGGCGGCCCTGGCTTCCTGCAAGCGGTTGTTGACGGCAAGAAAACTTTCGCAGATCCGGCATTCACGGATGCGGTAAGCTCCTTCCAAGACTTGGTTCAAGCGGGTGCTTTCCAAGAAGGCGCAACTTCTTTTGACTACAACGCAGGTGAAAACTTGTTCAAAACAGGCAAAGCCGCTATGTACTACATGGGCTCATGGGCCACAGGCGGTATCGAGACTTCTTCCGTTAACGGCAAAGTCGGCGTATTCAAGTTCCCGACAGTGAAAGGCAAAGGCAACCCTGACGAGTTCATGCTTGCTCCGGGAAGCGCGTTCGCGATCTCGGCCAACAGCAAACATTTGAAAGAAACGAAAGATTTCTTGAACTACTTTATGCTGAACTTCCCGAAAGAAGCTTTCGCAGTGAAAGGCGCAGTAGGTATCGCGCAAAAAGTTGACGGCGACTTCAAAGCCGCAGGATACTCCGATATGGCAATGGAAGTACTGGGCATGTTCAAACAAGTAAAAGGCGGCGACCTTGCGTTCGATAACACGATGAACCCGGGAACGGCACAAGGCCACTTAACAAGCATCCAAAACCTCTTCGTGCAGAAGAAAGATCCTGCTGAAGTAGCTAAGGAACACCAAACCGCTTACGACACAAACAAAAAATAAGATGAATTAGCAGCCAAATCGGAATTTATCCTAAGCGCCGCAAGTGCACAAGGGTAAGTTCCGATTGGTATATCCCATGAAGGAGGCGAGCCAAGTGAATGTGTTAAGAGTCTCCAAGTGGACGATTGCCATGTTTGTACTGCCGTGTTTGCTGATCTATGTCGGTCTCGTTTTCGTTCCGATTCTCGTATCGATGTACAGCGGATTGCTCGATTGGAACGGTATCGGCGATTCCACATTTGTTGGTTTGAAAAATTTTCATACGCTGCTTTTTGCAGACCCTGTTTTCTGGCCGTCTGTGAAACGGACGCTGATGTTTGCTGTATTTTCAATGGCTGAAATTCCTATTGCTTTGACTGTGGCCATTCTGTTGAACCGTTTTATCAAAAAACCGAATTTTCTCGTTTCAGCTTACTTTCTGCCGGTCATTTTGTCGGTCGTTATTATCGGCCAGTTGTGGAAAACCATTTATAACCCTGCGGCAATGGGGGGGATGCTGAACCAGGTTCTCGACATGCTGAATCTTCATAGTTGGACGAGATCATGGCTGACGGATCCGAAAATTGCGATGTACTCCCTTTACTTTGTGGCCCTGTGGCAGTACTTGGGGTACCACACCCTAATCCAGTTTACCGGCATTCAGAACATCCCCGCGGATATTTATGAGGCGGCCAGGATTGACGGAGCCGAGGGCCTTAAGGCCGACTGGCACATTACTTTCCCTATGAATATTCCGATTTTCAAAATATCGATCGTCCTCGCCTTCATCGGCTCGCTGCAAGCGTTCGACATGGTCATGGTCATGACCGCAGGCGGCCCGGCGCACGCAACGGATGTCATCTCGACCCACATGTACAACATGTCGTTCCTCTCCATGAAATATGGATACGGAAGCGCGATTGCCGCTTTCTTGGTCGGTTTGTGCCTCGTTGCGACCGTCATTATCAACTTTATTTTTAACCGCTTAGAGAGAAGATTTTCATGAAGGAGGGGAGTGTCACCATGAATCATGCTGGGGAAATAGCTTCGGCTAAACCTGTCACAATACGGAGACGCAAAAGCCTCTCTATCTTAAAAATCATCGTAATCGCATTCCTGTCTCTACTCGTGGTTACGCAAGTATATCCGCTGCTTTGGTTGTTTATTTACTCGCTCAAAAGCAATGAAGAGATTCTGTCGGGCAAATTTTTCGCGCTGCCTCACACGCTCATGTGGAAGAATTTCACGGATGCGATTGGCGCGGGCCACTATTTTCAATATTTGAAAAACAGTTTGTTCGTAACGTCGGTGACGATGGTATGCGTCCTGCTGCTGGCTTCCTTGGCTTCGTTCGCCATCGCCAGATTCCGCTGGAAATACGGACAGCTCGTCATGGTGATCTTCCTGATCGGGATGATGGTGCCGCTGCAAGCGACGCTGCTGCCGCTCATGATCATTTTCAAAAATCTGCATGCACTTAACACGCATCTTTCGATCATATTGCCTTATATCGCGTTTCAGACGCCGATTGCGGTCTTTATCCTGAGCGGGTTCATGAAGTCGATTCCGTCTGAGATCGAAGAGTCCGCAGTCATGGACGGCGCGGGGGTTCTCCGGATTTTCCGCAGCATTATTTTGCCGATTTCCGTTCCTCCGATGATGACGGTTTGTATTTTGACATTCATTAATATTTGGAACGAGTACATTCTCGCGGCGACGTTCATATCGTCCGAGCGGCTCAAAACGCTGCCCTTCGGTGTAAACAGCTTCGTCAGCCAATATTCCGTCAACTACGGGGCAATCGGGGCGTTTCTGGTGCTGGGCGCGCTGCCGGTCATTATCATTTACTTCCTATTAGCCGATAAAATTACAAAAGGGATGGTAGCGGGAGCGGTGAAGGGTTAACTTCACCTCTCGCTTTTTGCTGTTTGGAAGGCGGCCTGTGTTATGATAGCCTGAAAAGACTAAGGAAAGGGGACCGGATTCTCACGTGACACGGGGCTTTCATTCCATACATAACCGGCTGTTTTTGCTTTTTATCTCGAGCATGCTGATTCTTTCGACATTGGTGAGTGTCGTCTATTACAAGAAAACAACAGACATTATTCATAGCAAAATCAGCGATTTGGCGGAGAAAAATATTTCTCAAACCGTCGGCCTCTTTGATTTGCTGCTTCAAGGCTATGACAGCATTTCGAAGTCGCTGAACAGCAATTATGAGATGCTAAGGCTAATCCATGACCGGGATACAAGCAAGGACGAAGCGGTCAACATTATTAATGAACGGACCATTACGAACATTTTGGGCGCCGCCTATTATTCCCGGGACGATATCGTGGGCATTCATGTCATCACAAACGCGGGGAAAAACTATAATTATGAACGAGGCTTCGACAGTGTCATAGAAACGAACTATGCCAGCACGGAGTGGTACCACAAGCTGCAGGAATCTTCGGGGGAAATGGTTTGGCTCGGTCTGTCCCAGGGCTCGATGATCAACCGGTTTCAGCGCGATCCCTTGTTCGTGTTCGGACGCAAGCTGTACGATTTAACGGACCACCGGGTCATTGGCGTTTTGGTTATCGAAACGAACCCGCAGCCGATTCTTGCCGCGCTTTCGAACGTGAGGATCTCTCCGAACAGCCAGGTGTACATTGTTGACCGGGAAGATCACATGATTGCTACTACGGCAGGGGAAAAAGGCAGTCCGCCATCCTTCGGAGGGCTGCCGCGCCCCCGCAGCAATGAGATTATCGTCGATGACCGGACCGATCAGTTGATCGTTTCAGCCAAGGCGAAGATGGCCGACTGGACCGTATTTGGCCTAACCCCCAAAGGGGATATTAACGGCGAAGTTGTGAAAACAAGGGAATATCTGTACTTGGTCATCTTGGCACTCGTCTTCTTATCCTTGGTGCTGGCGAGCATTATTTCCCGAAATATTGCCTCACCGCTCAAGCTGTTGATCCGTGAGATGAAGCAGGTGGAGATGGGGAATTTCAAAGGCTCCGTGACGGTCAAATCGTTTGAAGAAATCAACTCGTTAGTTTCTTCTTTTAACCGGATGGTGAATCGGATGGATGAACTTATCGAGCGTATTACCCTTGCCACGGTGAGCGAGAAGAACGCAGAGCTGCAGGCGCTGCAGTCTCAGGTGAACCCGCATTTTCTTTATAACACGCTGGACATGATTTATTGGATGCTGGATGAGCGCGAGAACGACCGGCTGGGCAAAGTCATCTTAGCTTTGTCCCACATGTTCCGCTACAGCAGCGACTGGCAGGAAGCCTCGAAGACAACGCTGCGCCAAGAGCTGGATCAAATGCGTCATTACATGACGATCATCGAGAACCGCCTGGAAGGCAGGGTCAGCACCGTTCTGGACGTTGCGCCGGAGTGTCTGGATGTTGTCCTGCCGAAAATGACGCTTCAGCCCATCATTGAGAATGCTGTGAAATATGGACTGGAGCCGCTCAACAGGCCAGGGGTGCTTCGCGTCTACACGGAGCTTGGCGAGCAGGAGCTGCGGATTGTCATCGAGGATAACGGCGTCGGCATCGAGGAGAGCACGCTGCACAGCATGCAGGAGCAGCTCATTAAGGACGCTACGGACATCGAAGGAGCGATGACTTCTTTGCGAACCGAACAGGCCCAGAATGCCTTGCAGGCGCCAGATCCGTCCGGCCGAACAAGACGAGGCATCGGGCTTACCAATGTGCACCGCCGCATCGTGCTCATGTTCGGAGACATATATGGACTCCGCATTCATAGTAAGCAGGGGGAAGGAACGACCGTCATCATCGCGATGCCGCTTCCTCGGAGAGGAGAGTAAAACCATGGACATTCTCATTGTGGATGACGAAACCGTCATTCGTGAGGGCATTCAGCGCACGCTGCAGACCCGGTTCCCCGAGCATGGGATTCATCTCGCGGCGAATGCCGAGCAGGCGATCGCCCTGCTGAGGAGTCAGCGCATACAAATCGTCCTAACCGACATTCTGATGCCGGGCATGACCGGGCTGGAGCTGATGAATCTGTCCCGCAGCCGCCACCCGCATGTGAAATGGGTGGTCATTTCGGCTTATTCCGAATTCTCCTATGCGCAGGAGGCTGTGCGGCTTGGGGCAAAAGATTATTTGCTGAAGCCTATCGGCAAAGAGGTGCTGAGCGAGATGATTCGAAAGCTCAGCGATGAAATCGCTCATGAAACCGAGTTGATCGAGGAGGCCGAGCTCCTGAAGGTGAATCGCAAATATTTGCAGGAAGCCGTCTTTCACCGCTTTGCGCAGGGGCTGGATACCGGGCGCATCGACATGGGCCCTTTCATGGAGCAGCACCCGTATTTCCACCTCATCATGGTGAAAATGGAGAGCGACAAGGCGGTTTATCTCGAGAATTTCATTATCGAGAACGTCCTGCTCGAGTTGACCGAGCGCTATGGCAAAGGCTTCGTGACGGTACACGACGGCAAAAGCCTGCTCGGCCTCGTCACCTTGCCGGACGCAGCTCTGTTGCCTGCGCTCGTCGATGAGCTGCGCAGCCATCTCGTCAAATATCTGAAGGTACCCTTTCAGATTATGAGCTCGGAGAAGATTGACCGCATCGAGGCGGTGCCGGCGGAAGTGCAGCGCATGCGTCAAGCCTCTACGACGCAGGTCTACGAACACCATGCGAGCGGCAGCGACCGCTCTGTCGACGTCGCGCTGCAATATATTCGCACGCATTATCATGACGACCTGTCGCTGGAGAAGGTCGCGGCGATCGTTTACCTGAACCCGGTTTACTTCAGTCAGCTGTTCAAGCAGAAGACGGGGCAAGGGTTCAAGGAATATGTCACCCATCTTCGCCTGGAACAGGCGAAGCAGCTTCTGATGAATCCTAAGCTGAAGCTGGCGGATGTCGCCGACCGGATCGGCTATCAGGACATGCGCCATTTCTCCCAAGTATTCCGCAAAAAATATGGCGTGACGCCGTCCGAATACCGTCTGGAACAGACGCCTAACTCTGTGTAATTGGCTGTCAAGGGAGAAAGGTGAAGAAAATTCTCATCGATTTCTAATGATTGCGGTTAAAGCCAGATGCCGCTTGGATATCCTCTTCTGCTGGTAAATACCGGGCAGATCACATGTGATATGGTGGATACAGGGCCAAATAAGCCCAACACCACGATCCATGAAGGAGGATATCCAATCATGCAACTAGTGAAAAAGAACCGCCTTAGCAAATCGTTAGTGGGGATCAGCTTGGCCTTTTCCTTATTAACTTCCGGTACGATGCTCCTTGAGCCGCAATCCGCTCATGCGGCTGCGGATACCGCGGCAGCTACAGCCAATAGCGCTGTAAGCGCCAGTAAAGCCGATAAAATTTTGAGCACAGCGAAATCCTATATCGGTAAAGTTCGTTACAAGTTCGGCGTAAGGGATACGAAGAATTTAATATTGGACTGCTCCTCTTTTACGCAGCTGGTATTTAAGAAAAACGGCATCGATATTCCATGGGGTTCCAAAGCCCAAGCCAAGGTTGGAACGGCAGTTAAGAGCAAGACAAGCCTGCGCAAAGGCGATCTCGTCCTGTTCAGTACGTCGAAACCAGGTACCATTAATCATGTGGGCATCTATATCGGCAATGGCAAGTTCATCAGCAACACGGCGAGCTCCGGTGTCGTCATTAGCGATATAAATACAGGCTACTGGGGAAGCCGGTTCATCTCAGGCCGTCGTTTGTAATTGACCGTTGGCTCCCTTTAGTGGTATATAAAAGTTAACTTACGTAAGGGAGCAGGAACAACGAAATGAATTTGAAAAATGCATTCGACGATGTGAAGAAGTTTCACCAGACTTTTGAGCACCCGGTAGGTACGACCCCGCAGCGCTTGTCCGAGAGCCGCAAGGCAGCCCGTTTGGCTTGGATGCAAGAGGAGCTGGACGAGTTTAAAGAAGCGGCGACGCTGGAAGACGAAGTGGATGCGATGATCGATGAGCTCTATTTCGTTCTGGGCACCTTGGTCGAGCTAGGGGTCGAGCCGGGGCCGATTTTTGACATTGTGCATCATGCGAATATGTCCAAGGTATGGCCGGACGGTCTAGTCCATAAGAACGAATTAGGCAAAACGGTCAAGCCGCCCGACTGGCAGGACCCATTCGACAAAATTAGAGCAGAAATTCGCCGGCAGCAGGGGAAGTAGAAGAAGGGGGAATGGGCTAGATGTTTCACACAAGGCTGAAAGAGTTGAGACAACAGCAAAATCTGACGCTTCGCAAGCTTGGCGAGAAAGCCGGCGTCAGTTATTCCATCCTGAATTCTATCGAAAACGGTCGGATTCAACCGTCGAAAGATGTCGTAATGGCGCTGACAATTGCCTTGAAATTAGAGGATAAAGAGGAACTCTTATCCTTAGTAAGAAATGCCTCTGAAGGGTAATTGCATTACCCAAATTTGTGTGGTACAGTATTAATAGTCTTTGGGGTAAAACCTGAATTGCTTATTGCAAAGGGTTATCATTTTAAATTGTGAAACCTTTTCCAATGTGTAATTTTTTTGTTCGAAACAAGAAAAAAGACATGTTAATTAAAACTTTGGAGGTATTACCCATGGCAGTAGGAACAGTTAAATGGTTTAACGCAGAAAAAGGATTTGGCTTTATCGAAGTTGAAGGCGGCAACGATGTATTCGTACACTTCTCCGCAATTCAAGGCGAAGGCTTCAAAACTTTGGACGAAGGTCAACAAGTTGAGTTCAACGTTGTTCAAGGCAACCGCGGACCACAAGCTGAGAACGTTGTAAAGCTGTAAGCTTTAGCTTGCATAGATAGCAGTTCGGAGAGCGACTCTTAACATTATGTTAAGGGTCGTTCTTTTTGTGCGCTTGGCAGCGCAATGGACTAATGAGTGAAAGTCTCTAGTACACCGCGAGGTGGCGGAAGTACATA
>NZ_JBYTBS010000083.1:0-20139 GCF_058789495.1 Paenibacillus sp. FW126-R14
ACTCTACTATGAAAATCTTTTAGCATAAATCTATGGTAGTTCCTTAACTGCGTGTCCGTTTTATTGACAGAAGACCAAAATGCTCCCATTTGGGGAGAATTCTTGAAATAACGGATCATAATTCCCTTTAACTTGCAGAAATCTCGACTTTTCGGAAATAGGGGATCATAGTTCCCACTCGCGCAGCAAATGTAAATATATTTGATAATTCTCATCATCGAAGCAAACGAACTGAATTCTTTTAAAAGAAGATTAGTACCCAACCATAATCAACCTGTTTAATATAACACAAAATCGTTATTGCCGTCCTCTCTTCACTCTCCGAATGAATCGTCTATCAATATAGTAAGCAGTAAGCAACGCAGCTAAACTAAGCAAAACGGGTAAACCGAAAGCTTCATAGGAAAACTGGTTTCCTTCGAATTTTAGATTAGTCGCACGATATTCCAAGCGCTTAGCGCCATATTTTGCGGTGAGAACATCCTCCTGCTTCGCTAAATCTTCAAGTGGAGCATCAAACATGAATCTATCAATTGAACCTTTGTGAATGAACTCAGGCACCACTTTGCTGCCCCTTGCATTCCACTGCTTGACTTCTCCTGCAGCTAGAGATTCAGCGTCTACCCCCGGAACGAACAATCGATCTAGCTTCGGCGCTTTCGACATTTGATATCGGGTGACAAGGTTAAGGTAATACTTTGTAACGATAGGCTGCTTGGCGTCTGATATGGTGTATACCATTGTTGTTCCGGAAGCGGCATAAGTATCAAAAATGGTTGTAAGTGCTCCGTCATCCATCCCGTTATACAATAATACCCCTGATCTTTTTTTGTTCCATTGGAATGCTTGGTTAAACGTAAATATCCATTCGGTTCGATCCAAATAATAAGGCTCTATCTTCGGATTCTTGACGAAAGGATAGAACGAGTAGTTCATCTCTTTCGCTATTTTCTCCGCCATAGGTTCGCCTAATTGCTGGGAGATCACATAGAGAACGGCATCGATTCCTGAAGTAAGAGCCGCTGAAGCGACGATGTTCCCGTCCGCGACATAACGCACATCCCTTCTCCATTTGGTTTCGGGATATTTATCGACTTCATGATAATCAAAACTTTTCCAGTCCGTAGTTGCTTCTTTCCCTTTCAATAAAGCTGTATCAGCCAGATTCAGCGCTCCAGCGCAAATGCTTAACAACTTCGTATCGGCATGTTTTTGTATCCATTCGCGGACAGGTCTATACTTTGCTTCGTCAACCATCGGCATAGCCGGTATCACAATAAGGTCGGGACTTTTTCCTAATAATCGATCCAGTTCATCAAAAGAATAGTGAGGCATCAGATCCAAACCGCCAGTGAGTGTTTTCATGTTTTTGTCCGGGGCAACGGCATATACGTTATAAGACTCCGTCATCGCAAAGATTTCATACGGAACCATAAAATCAAACACTTCCGTCGTCGGATTGGATAAAAGGACAGCTACCGTAGGCTTTTTCGGATTATGTTCAGGCACGCTCACACTTTGTAATGCAGGCATTGATGTTTGCCGAGCAGGATACCAATATCCCTGTTTGGAACGAATATACTCAAACGCACCGATCCCTCCGAAAATAATAACGAACGTCATGACATAAACCACTATACGTAATATGAACTTCATCTTTAATTCTCCTCTGACCAAATTTTTGAATATTTGCGTTATGAGATCATTATAGAAGAGAAGTTGATATTGGAACGCGCAAACAATGACCGTAATCCCGCAAATTTTTGCGGACTACGCGCAAATTACGTATGCCCCATTCCTGAAATACAAAAAGATCTCTCAGCTAACGCTAAGAGATCTCCATATTGCCCCGACTCAAACCAACTTTAGTCCCCTCGCGGATAGAGCAATATACAGCATCTATTAATTCAGCAAGCTGTATACCTTCTTCCAATCCGCTTAAAGGAGGTGTTCCCATGTCTAAATAAGATCCATCAAACCTAAGCAACCACGCATCAAGCGAAGTTACAGTATCCAGAACATGCGCGTACTCCTGCCAGCCTAGGTCACTCTCTGCGTTAAGGCAATAATGTACGCCTCCTGTTAAACCGCCGGCCTTCATTGCACCGTTCACTCCGTACAGTTCAATCGATTGAGGCGATTTAGGGGAAACGTAACCCGTTTCCGCGATTGCGATAGCCCCATTCTCGTACTGCATGATACAAACAGCATTATCTTCAGCCGTACCGCCTGTATAATGGGTCGCAACGGCAGTTACGCTCTTCGGCTGCCCGAGCAGCCATTGCGTCAAATAGAGTGTATGAACGCCAAGATCCGTAAATACACCGTATGCGCCCGACGTAAAATGTGACGGCAGCATGCCATTGCTGGCTGCGCCATGCGCATTTCGGATGCGCAAACTGGTGATCTCGCCTAGCTTACCGCTGTCTAGGATATCTTTTACACCACGCCCAAGGGTTCTATGCTTGAGTGACATATCAATGCCGAGTACAAGGTCAGAAGTACGCACAGCACGCTCGATCCTTACGGCCTCATCCACGCTCACCGCCATATACATATCCGCGAGCACATGTTTCCCCGCCTCAAGAGCGGCAATGACCATCGAAGCCATTTTTTCCGGCGGTAGTGAAAGAATGACACCATCGATGATCGGGTCTTTTAGAATATCGGCAAGTTCCGACGCTGCCTTCACTCCTGTTGCTTTACCAACAGCTGCAGCCCGGCTAACCTTCACGTCCCACACAGTCACCAGCTGAGCGTCCGAATGAGCATGCAAATCTTCGGCAAATTTTTCTACATGAATGGAATTCCAACAACCGAGGATCGCTATATGTTTCATGACGAGCTTTCCTTTCCCCTAGGCTATCCAACACTTATTGCGATTATGGCAAGCAGTCCCGTCATCATACCGGCCACTCCGAATTTCGACACGCGTTCTTTGAACAAAATAAAGGAGAGCAACGACACGAAAACAATCATACTTCCGTTCACAATCGGAAATAGCAAGACGCCTGACATTTTACCCGATAAAAAAGCAATGATGGCATTGGCTCCGCCCGTTGTCACTGCTACTCCTAGCGTATAGGGCCAGGATGTCGTAGCCAGATTGACGAAAGACTCCTTTTGCGGACGGAAGATCAGCATACCTAACGCAGCAGCTATACTAGCCGCAGCAAAGGATACTGTCATATATTCGATTACTTCGCCGCCACCAAGCTGACTCTGATGGAACTTGGAACATACGGATAAAGCTCCATTCAATATAAAGGCTAATAAACAGTATAAGTACCAAACCGGCCTCGGCTTTTGGCGAAATCCTTTGCCAAGGATGCTGATGCAATAGAAAGAGATCAGAAAAAGCCCAATTCCAATGACTTTCCATACACCTAGCGACTCATGCCATAGCAGCACGCTCACCACAACTGGAAGCAGCATACTGGAAGAGAAATAAAACGTCGAATACGATAGCGGTCCAGTATCCATCGCGCTTGAATAGACGAACATCGTTATGACGAATATGACGCCAAAGCATGTACCCATGATCAGTGTCACCGGACTAAAATGATGATGGCCTGAAAGAACAGCATACCCGGCAAATCCGGCTGCAATGAACAAAGAATAACTGGCATGGAAGGCCAAATTGTCGCCGTGGCCGCCACGAGCATGCCCTCTAAACAACTTAAGAATAAGCGATTGACCTACAAGCAGCGCTGCAGCAATCGCAGTTAACATGCCATACACGGTTTATCTCTCCCTTTTGATAGCCTCCCCGCTGCTACTCTCCCCACGTAAACATCGGGAACAGTCGTTCCATTTCCTCTTGATTCGGCTTTCTGCTGTATCTGGCCATTTCGAATGGCTCCGCATACACTACTTTGTTGGCACGCTCTGCGCCATAATATTTCTCAAGAACCGGCTGCATCTCTTGGGATACATGGAAGAATGGCTCCCAGCCCCGTAAGAGGAAGTTTCTTTTATCCGCCCACAGCTCCGGAACCTCTTCCGTAAATTTGCCCTGCCATGGACTAAACTCGTAAAATTGCGTAGCGTGCGCATCGCAGCCCAGCAGCTTTTGCTCCAGCACCGGCTCAAAATCAATAACAATGCTAGGCGTATAATAAGGACGCATGGAATAATCGGGCATCAGAAGGAAAATAGGCGACTTCTCCAAACAAGGCACTTCCGGAACGTAGTTAGGCGTGAGCGCAATGAAGGAAGCGGCATCGCTTACCAATTTGCCCGCATACCGATTATCGGCATGACGGCCGCCTTCGGGATGGAACGTAATGACAATATCCGCCTTCCATTCACGAATCAGTCGAATCACTTTTTTACGTGTTTCAACATTAGGCTCCAGCTCGCCGTCAGGAATATCAAGCACTTCATACTCGATGACGCCTAGACGCTTTGCGGCCTCATCAGCCTCTTTTTTCCGGCGCTGAACCAGTTCCTCCCCCATTTGGCTAAAATGTCCCGCACTGCCGTTCGTTAAGGATACAAATTTCACTTTATGCCCCATCAAAGCATACAAAGCAGCCGTACCCCCTGCATAAATATCCGGCTCATCCGGATGCGCTCCAATGACAATAACGCGGATTTCTTTATTCACAGTAAATCTTCTCCTTCTGCCCATGAAATGTACTAATTGGTTATTTGTTCTGATTAATTACAGCTTCAAATCCGATAAAACGGCTCTCAAGTGCTTTTGCGACGAAGAAAGACGCTCTTCTTTTTGCAAATTATAATGGATGGCTTCATACACCTTCGGTTCCATCATCTTGCCTGCGAGTACCTGCAGTTCCGTCTGGCGGGCCAATCGAACCAGCTCCGTTACTTCGGCCATGGATAAATCAGGATGCGCCTGTCTCCATGCTTCCACATAAATGTCAACGTGCATGAAGCCCTTATGGTCTTCAATCTGAATATGCAAATCGGGATCATGCGGAGCAATCGCTTGAAATATTTCCTTATAGTTCACGATCCCCTCACCGGATGGCTTCACTTGGCGAACTAAGCCGTTATCGGAGAAGAATAAGATGCAATCCTTGGCATGCATTTGATGAATATAAGGAGCGGCCCGCCTGGCAACAGCTACCGGTTCTTCCGCGCGAGACACCACATTCGCCGTATCGAGCGCTACGCCCAGCACATCATCGCCAACCTCTTCTACCATTCTGATAATCTCGTATGACGTAATTTCTTCATGGGTTTCCAGATTAATCCGGGTACCCGTATCACGAAGTGTCGGAGCTATTTTTTGGATAAAACGCGTTGTCGCCTGGAGCTGTTCCTCCCAAGTCACATCGGTTCTAAATCGATCGTAGACATGGTAGCCGCTGTGCTTGCCTTTCCAGCCAGCCGTTACGCCAATGAGCTCTTTGGCGCCGATGGATGCGGCTGCATGAATCATTTTCTCCACAGCCAGCTTATAATCTCCGCCCCCCAGCTGCCACACTTCAGGCGTTTCATTCGTGTTAAACGGATTCACGCGGCCGATGCCGAAATCGATGTACAGCCCAAGTTCATCTGCACATTGTTTGGCTGCTCTCATCTCGCCCAAATCCAGCGTTTCGGAGATGGCCATCGGATTTTTATAATAAACACCGTCGTAACCGTCTCGCTTCGCTTTTTCCAATGCTTTATCAACTGGTAAATTTTCATCGTTGTACCCATGATGCATCTCAATGCCGATTTTCATGAAGATCTTACCGCCTTTATTCAAATTAAGCTCTTCCAGCCCTTTTCATTGGGGAATGCGTTTTCTGTAATCCGTTGGCGTTAAACCCGTATAGGACTTGAAGATAGAAACGAAATACTTGTATTCCTTATAGCCGATCTTTTCGGCAATCTCAAAAACACGGTCGGAAGAGTGCGAAAGCAGGAATTTCGCTTGCTCGATACGAAGTTCGTTCACATATTCCGTAAAATTCTTCCCTGCATTTTGCTTAAACATCAAGCTGAAATAATTAGGTGTAATTTGCAGGCTCAAGGCAACGTCCGACGCTTTAATATCGCAATAGTGATGCTCGATAACATATTTCTTAGTCTGTTCGATAATCCAATGATTCTTCTTGCCGTTCAACGAGACAGCCAATTGCGAAAGACTCCCGAAATCTTCACGGATCAACCTCTCTATCGCTTCAAAAGAATTGCACGTATGCAAATCGACCGAAGACAAATCCAGTGCCGATGCGGCAACCCCCTCTTTGAGGTCGTCATTCGGCCATTTATGATAAATCAGCATGCGCAGCTGCTCATAGGCTTGCAGAACTTCCTTGAGCATATAACCTTCTGTTCTAAAATGGGCCAACCACAGCCCGAACGTAACGTCAGCTTCCTGCTGATTTCCTTGAATTAACGCTTCGCTTAATTGTTTTTCCAAATTTTGCGGTAGACGGTGTATGACAGTCTCTCGCCGTTTAACGCTATCCTCCGCACGGAATATACGCCTTTCTGGTGCTAACGGTCTGAACTGCAAGACGTTAATAGCTTCCAAGCACGCATGACGCGCGAGATCTACGGTTGGAAAGGAGGACGAAACGCCAAGATAGATGGACTCCGGTCCGGTCCACGAGTGGATGACTTCCTTCGCCATATTCATGAACACCAAGCTGTCAGGGCTTACAGGCCCAATACAAAAGGTCAGAAGCAAGTTACGATGGGCAAAATAAGAGACTGACTGAACACCGCATGCCTCGAAAGCTCCCTCTATTTGCTCACGCCACCGCTGCTGGAAAGAATCCCGGGCCGCTTCGGTCGAGTTGTCCAGCCATTGCACATATCGGTCCATCTGACTTGCCACCATATGAAGCGAATAAGGTTCCGAAGCATCATGAAGCAGCGCTGCTGCACCTGCCGCATAAACAGCCTCACTCTGCATCAGGCTGCTTAACCACTTCACGCCTTCCTCACGCACGCGCAGCCGTTCTTGTTCCCGCTCCTGATGCGTTTGTTCGAAAATATTCGCAACTAGCTGCATTAATTCATCCACATCCACAGGCTTCAATAAGAAGTCCTCGACACCGAGCCGTATGGCATTGCGGGCATACTCGAATTCATCGTATCCGCTGATAATAATGACTTTAATATTGTGTTTAAGCCGTTTTAACTCGCGGGTAAGGGCAATTCCGTCCATCTCCGGCATACAGATATCGGTAAGAACTAAGTCGACTTCGTTATTCGCGATGAATTCAAGCGCTTCCTGACCGTCATAAGCCTCTCCGACCACTTCCACACCGATGTTCGCCCAAGGTACGGTGGATTGCAGCCCCTGACAAATGATCGGTTCATCGTCTACAATCAGCATTTTTATGCTCATCGCTCACCCTCCTTAGCGCTAGGGGCATTCGAATCGCTCATGGCCGGCATCAGCGGCATCTTGAGACGAACACAGCTTCCTTCATCTACCTCAACGATTTCCAAACCGTAATTTTTACCGGATACGATCACGATGCGTTCGTGAATATTGCTTAGCGCATGTCCAAGCCATTCTTCACGAGCCGATCCATGTTCGAGCGCATCTTGGATGCTGGCCCTTTGCTGAGCATTGAAGCCTTTGCCATTATCGAGTACGTCAATCCATACTTCCTGATCACAACGATAAGCCCGTACTTGAATGCGTCCGCCCGTGCGAACATGAAACCCATGTTTAATGCTGTTTTCAACTAGCGGTTGAATGATTTTATTCAGAATCGGTACTTCTTCTAATTGCGATTCCATGAAAATAGAGTAAACCAGCTTCTGGCCGAGACGTTTGTGCTGCAGTTCCAGATATGCTTTTACAAAGACCAATTCATCGCGAATCGTTGTCCATCTTTTATCCCTCGACAAGCTTGTCCGGAAAAATCGCGACAAAGTTTCAATCAGCTGACTCGTCTCCGAAGCCTTCTCCATCCTTGCCGTCCAGCGAATCATATCCAATGTGTTATAGAGGAAATGCGGGTCGATCTGCCGCATCAGCATGTTTAAATCGGATTCACGCTGCCTGATTTCCAACTTATATTTGTAATCGATCAGTTCTTTGATCGTCACGACCATGCGGTTGAAGCGGTGTCCCAATTCCCCGATCTCATCATGCCACCGAACGACCACGTGCGCTTCGAAGTCCCCTTTGGACAGCCTTGCCGTTTGCTTCGTTATGGCCAAAATGGGGCGAATAATGGCCACAAAGAAGCCGATCAGAGCAAGAATGCCGAGAAATACGATCGTAATCAGCAGCGTTCTTACCGATGATTTCAGCGCATTGGTCTGCTCGGTAATGGTCTCTTGAGGAACCATGGCCACCAATTTCCAGCCATTAATTTGCATATCGCGATGAATAACCGCATAGGTGGTGCCGTTATGGCGATAAGTCAAAGCTTGTTCCTTGGTATTGTTCAGCAGTTGCAGCAGCTGCGAATCGGGATACGATTGACCGATTAACGATACATTATTGTGCAGCAGGACACTGCCATCCGCTTTCAAGATGAATGCTGAATCGGGCTTCGACGGAATGACTGATGTCATTAATCCGGTAAATTCCGCTTCATCCAGTCTGACCGTGATGCGGCCGATCGGTTTCGTTAATTCTTCGTATGAATTAATCTCCCGCAGCATCGAAATCACACGCTTCGGACCGCTCCATCCGCTAATGATCGGATAAGAATCTGTCCAGACGGGTGCTCCCTTCTCCGCAGAAGCAAGCCGGTTCCAGGACGTCTCAACACCCTCGACGGGTTCTCCGATTTGCAGCCCATTGCCGTTATACCCCTGAATGGAAATCGATTTAATATACCGTTTCGATATGAGCTGAAAGGTCACGAATCCTTCTACCTGCTGCTTATATTCATAATATTTTTCCATATTTACAGGTATAAAAGGCGTTGTCATGAATAGCCGGAATTCATCTTTATAGATCATATAATCCGACATATCTTGAATCGCTTTGATCTTATCGGATAAATTGAGTTCAATCGCTCGTAAATTATTTTCCGTCGTCGTCGTAAATTGATTGCGAAGAATCTGATCATAGCGGAGTAACACCATGTTGCTGACGAATAATGTCGGAAAAGTGACCAATAAGACGAAAATAATGGATGCCTTCCATTTCAGGCTCATTCTTTTCAAGCTGATTTTCATGATGCGAATCCTCTTTTCGGTCTTTTCCTACATTATAATCGAAATCAACCTGAAACCTTTTGCGATATATCAACCTTTTACTGCGCCAACCGTCATCCCTTGCACCAACTGCTTCTCCAGCGCCAGATAGACCGTAAGAATTGGAAGCAGCGCCATCCCGAGCGCAGCCATTTGCAGCGTGTAGCTCGTCGTTTCCTTGCTGGCAAAGTTCGATAATCCAAGCGGCAGCGTCTTTAAAGCAGAGTCGTTAATCAGCACAAGCGCAAATAAATACTCATTCCAGTTATATATAAAATTTAGAATAACGACTGTCGCTAGCGCCGGTCTTGTCATCGGCAGAATGATCGACCAGAAGATGCGGTAGACACCGCTGCCGTCCATAATAGCCGACTCTTCAATATCTTTCGGATACGATTTCATAAAGCCGACCAGAATGTACACGGTGAGCGATAAATGAAAAGCCACATAAGCGAGGACGAGCGATAAATGCGTATTCAGCAGGCCGATTTTATTCATCGTAATAAATGTCGGAATAATCGTTGCGTGAATCGGTATGACCATGCCAAGCAGAAAAATGCCGCTAACCAGCTTTTGCCCTCTGAAATTAAATCGTGATAAGAAATAGGAGGCTAAAGCCCCCAACAATACCGTTGCAACGACAGCCACCGCCGTGACGAAGATACTGTTCCAAAAATAGACACCAAGCTTAGCCACTTTCCATGCTTCCATATAGTTGCTGAGGAACCAAGCTTTCGGCCAAGTCAGCGGATGCTTTGAGTAATCCTGCTCGCTTTTGAATGAGTTCATTAACATCCACAAGATAGGCATGATATTAAAAACGCCGATGATACTTAAAAATGCATAGATAAGAGACTTTTTCCAAACTGGAGCTTTTCCCATACTTGGCCTCCGCTTTTCCTGTTAGTTATCCTTGTTAGTAAATTTGTTGGCCACATAGATGACAATCAAGCTGAATGCCAATATAAAGATGGAAACCGCGCTGCCGTAACCGAATCGCAATGACGTAAATGAATTATTGTACATATAAATCGTCATAACCTCTGTGTTATGCGCAGGCCCTCCCGCCGTCATGACATAAATGAGATCGAATACCCGGAAACTGTTGCTGATCGAGAATATGACCGTCACCCAGAGCGTGTCTCTAATCATTGGCAGAGTAACGAAGAGCACTCGCTTTAACCCTGTAGCGCCATCCATTTCCGCAGCCTCAATGACTTCGTTTGAAACACCCTGCAAGGCCGATAAGAAAATAACCATGAAAAATCCGCAATTTTGCCAAATGTAAGTGATACATAGGGACACCATCGCCCAATGGGGATCACCCAGCCAATTATGCTGCCAGGCGTCTAAGCCAACGGCACTCAAAATTCCATTAATAAATCCATATTCTGTGTTATACAGCATTCCCCATGTGAGGGATACGATAACAGATGAGATAACGACTGGGAAAAAACCAAAGGTCCTGAATATCTTGATGCCTTTCAATGGTCGGTTGAGCAGCAGGGCCAGTAACAAACCAAGCGGGATTTGAAAGATAAGGCTGGCTCCCATCATGATGATGTTGTTCTTAACTGCGCTCCAAAAAACGTTGTCTTTGACAATTTCAATGAAATTATCCAAACCGACGAAAACCGCTGGGGAGAACCCGTCCCAATTGAGAAATGAGTAGTAGAATGAGATGGCTATGGGCAGAACGGCAATGCCGAGATAGATGACAAGGGAGGGCAGTATGCCTAGGAATATCGCCAATCTTACTCTTTTTAATGTATGCAATTTGTTTCTCCTCCCGCTTTCGTTACGCTTGCAGCGATTCGACTATTTCTTTAATTTGTTTTGCACCGATTGAATTTCCTCAGCGATTTGCGCGGACGTCTTTTGCTTCGTCAAAATAGCTTGCAGCCCGTTTTGCAAAGATTCATTCACCGAAGTTGCGAGCGTTTGGTCGATAATCGTAGTCGTTCCTTTGCTATTGAGCTCAACCATTTCCTTCATATAGTTGTTAGCACTTGAAGCGAGATCCATTTTAGCTGGTACAATAATGCCTTTGGCATTCAGGTCCTTATACAAGTCATTGCTGTAGAAAAATTTCAAAAATTTATAAGCAGCTGCTTTCTTGTCTTTATCTTTCTCAAGATCCGCGTTCAGCGCCAATCCGAATTGGTAGTTGCCTGAAGAAGTTTGTGGATTGCCCTTGCCGCCTTCAACTTGCGGGAATAATGCAATGCCGATATTCGATCCGTTATCGTTTGTTTGTCTATATTTCGCATCGATCGTAGATGTCGTCATGCTCATAGCAGCTTTGCCTTGCAGGAAGTAGTTTTGCTCCTGAACAGTATCAATTGTGTTGATATCTTGGTTAAACGCACCGAGATTGGTCAACTCTTCAATGATCCCGAGCGATTTTACAAAGTCTGAATCTGTAAATTTCGCTTCTCCGGCAGCCGCCTTTTCCAGATATCCGGTTCCAGCGATACGGTCCGTAATAATGGACATGAAAGAGGATTGCAACGGCCATCTGTCTTTGTTGCCGACAACAATTGGCGTAATGTTAGCCGCTTTCAACTTTTTCACCATATTCACAAATTCCGTGTAAGTCTTAGGGAACTCTTTATAACCGACTTGTGCGAGCAGCTCTTTGTTGTAATAAATAACATCGGCATACGTCAGCTTGGCCGGAACCGCATAATGCTTACCATTGATGCTGTAAGCTTCCAGAGCTTCTTTCGGGAGAATGTCTTTCCAGTTATCAAGGATTTCATCGATGGGCATTAACAGACCCGCTTCCACGTAAGGCCTCAATGCTGCTCTCGGCTGGAAAACAGCCATGTCGGGAAGGGTACGTCCTGTAGCTTGGGTTTGCAGTTTGGTCGGGTATTGGTTGGAAGGAACCTCTTCCACTTCAATCGTAATATTTTTGTTTTCATCCTGGAATTGTTTGATTCTTGCTTTAAAGATTTCATTATCTACATTCGGGTTCGTCCAGTTGTGCATCATTTTCAGCGTAACTGGCTTCTGTGCATTTGTCGTTGCACTAACGTTCCCGTCCGGCTTTCCACAGCCAGTTAACGATACAGCAACTGCTGCAGTTAACGTAAGCATGGTCATTGTTTTAAGAATCCCTGGTTTAGCTTTGCCTCTAGCTCTCAACATCTTACAATCAACACTCCCTGTTGTGGTTTTCTACATGTTTACCATTAGCTCTCTCATGTATGTACTCATTATAAAATCTATCTGAAAGCGTTCACATACCTGAAAACTACAATATCATCCCACAAATCTATGCTTAGGGGAAATCTAATGCACTTTTGAGTCTTCACTAAAAAATAAAAAGCCGCGATTCACGCGGCGCTATTTATTGCTATTCAAATGTTGCAATATTTCACTTAATGGCATCCCATCTTCGGGTATGAACTGCCTCCAGTAATTAATCGAGTCCTGCAATTTCTTCCTAATATCAACGTTCATCTCGCTAGTTCCGGAGAAAATCTCTAGAGTAAGATAAATTTCGTTGCATTTAGGAGGCAGCCCCTCTTCATCAGGAGTTTGATACGATTTTGCAAGTGCCCTTAACACTGGTTCCCCAAAAATTAAACCGTTTCGGTTGCACGCCTTCGTAAAAGGCTGATGAGATGAGGATGTGCCAGTTGTTTGTTGCAAATGCACGATTGGCGAATAACAGCCAAGCTCTTCAAGCCAACGATACGTGTCACCATCCGATTCAGCCGCGAACAGATACGGATAACGATCTATTTCTTGCAAGATCTGCTCCATCATACGGGTCGCTTCGTCTTTTGATTTATGTAGCATTTGATTAAATAGATCATAAGCGGATTTAGGGCCTAACCAAAAAGAATTCAGGTCCCCTTCTATTCGAAAACGGTTCAGCAATTCCTTCATGCTTGGCATATCCGGGCGAAGAAACTTGCGCTGGCCGCTTTGATGTCCGGTATCCAGTGTTAAATAAAACGGAGCTTGTGAGACGCCGAACACTTCCTTCAGCAGTCGTTTGGACCCTGCGATCGTCCAAGGAATTTGATGCGGCGTATACATTTGCTCGACACCAGGGGTGCGAATACCTTTGTCTCGGCAATAGGCTGCAATATCTGCAAGTCGGACATATAAATCTTGTTCCCTTTCGCGGTAAATCGCTTGGTTCTGTAAGACATAATCAGAAAAGGCGTGGCAATAAAAACCGATTCCAGCCCCTATACTTGCCGCAATGTCGGCCAATGGTTTAATCCAATCATTTTGAATACGCTCGCGGACAGCAATGTCATGGTGAGCCAATCCTAATGTGGCATAGGTCCCATGTCCGGAATATAGATTCGCTACTTTTACCCCCGTATTCTCACTCGCGGTTTTCACTTCCTGAACCCAACTCTGCATGTATGCTTTCCCCATATAAAGAGGATCGCATTCATTATCGGCGCTAGCCTCAACGAAATAAACACCCATGGAACGGAGTACATTCATCCATTCTGCCGGACGCGTCCATCTCTTGGAAAAGACACAATTATCTACAGCCAAAAAAATTTTAGGATCTATCATACGATTTCTCCCTTCTTTTCCGTTCATCCTTATTGGTTATTGTGCAGAACTGAACTTGCGGGATGTAACTCGGTATGTTGTAGGTGACATCCCTTTCTTAGCTGTAAACTGTTTGATAAAGTAAGTGTCATACTCGAATCCAGTGGAACGTGCAATTTCATTAAGGCTCATATCGGTATGAGTCAATAGGTTGCACGCAACCTTCAAGCGATGAGTAAGCAAGTAACCAAATGCTGTGTTTCCGCATCTCTCCTGAAACCATTTATTCAGAGACACGCGGTTCACATGAGTACAATTCGTCAAATCGTTTAATGAGATCTTTTGCGGATAATTCGTGTGTATGTAATCTAATACTTTATCGACGGGTGAATGTTCACTATTCTGATTTAATTCCTCCAACAAACCGAAGATTTGTATGAGATACTTTTTAATTCTGCAAGCCCAGAGTGCATCACTTTGCGCATGGACTTCCGTGCCAAGAACGAAAAACCATTCAAACAATAGAGGGTATGCTTTCTCGGTTACACGAGGTACCCCGGTATTCAAATGATCCCTTTGAAAAAGGGAAAGTCCTGTTTGAATGCTGGGTGCTGCGGGAAAATAATCCTTCGGTTCGGTAAGCGTAACGGTGTTAAGAAATTCAGGATGAAAACGAAAGGATTGAGCAGATACATTCCTCTTTTCAACTACTTGCACATAATCGCCTTCAGCCAAACAAAGAACACCGGGAGCGCTAATGGATATAGGACGTTCATTCAACATCCCATGAATACTTCCTGTCGTAATAAAAATCAGCGTATACCGTTCAGGGTAAGGAAGAGTACTGAAATCCTCCACTGCGACAAATTCGATGTTCACCGTTCGTTGTTTGTGTCGGTCCACTTGCGGCATTTTTACTCACCTATCAAATCGTATAGTCAGTTGCTTCACTTATACCAGTGTAGCATACAAGTACAAAGGTTATTATTAAATTGTGAATCAAATTATTAAAAGATTTGGGGGAGGAAATCATTATGGCTGTTGAACGTTTTCAAATCCAGATATCCGATGAAGTGCTTGACGATTTACAATACAGACTGAATCAAGTCCGCTGGCCGGATCAAGTAGAAGACGCCGCTTGGGAACAAGGCACTGAGTTACGTTATTTGCAGTCGCTCGTTACCTATTGGCGTGACCATTTTGATTGGCGTGTTCAAGAAGCGAAACTAAACCGCTTTTCTCAATTTCGCAGTAATATTGATGGGATAGACGTTCACTTCGTGCATGAGCGCGGTAAAGGACCTAATCCGTTGCCCATCATCCTTACCCACGGATGGCCGGACAGTTACCTGCGGTACCAGAAAATTATCCCGTATCTTACGGATCCCGCTGCATACGGTAGCGACCCAGAGGATGCTTTTGATGTCATCGTTCCTTCGCTGCCAGGCTTTGGATTCTCTAGCCGTCCTAATCATCGTGGTATCAACAATTTTCAAGTCTCCGAGATGTGGGCTAAACTAATGACTCAAGAACTTGGTTATACCAAATTCGCTGCTGCAGGCGGGGATATGGGCTCCGGTGTTACCAGATATCTTGCGGCGAACCATCCTGAACTGCTTATCGGAATCCATTTAACTGATATCGGGATCATTAGAGATCTCGTGAATGCACAAGATCAGGCAGGGCTCTCAGAAGCAGAACTGCAATATAAGAAAAAGGCTCAGGAATGGCTTGCCCTTGAAGGTGGCTATATATCCATCCAATCAACACGACCCCAAACTCTTGCTTACGGACTATCCGACTCGCCAGCAGGTCTGGCTGCTTGGTTGATTGACAAATTCCGTGCATGGAGCGATTGTAACGGGGACCTGCGGCAGCGATTCACCGAGGATGAACTGCTCACGCATATTATGATCTATTGGGTTACGAATACAATAGGATCTACAGCACGTATGTATTATGAAAATTCGCGTTCTTTGCCGCCACTTGGCCGTATTGAGGTACCGACAGCTGTCGCTCTTTTCCCGGCAGATATCTTATTGCCGCCCAGGGAATGGGCTGAACGCAATTTGAATATAACTCGCTGGAATGCAATGCCCCGCGGCGGCCATTTTACTGCTCTGGAAGAGCCGGAAGCGCTGGCTATGGACATTCGCGAATTTTATAGACCTTTTAGAGCGATGAAGTAGAAATATACAAAGATGTATGTTTAGAAAAACAAGGAGCCTATCACTATGATACGCTCCTTAAATACTTATGTAGAAAAAAATTAGTTACTTGCCATCATGCACTTGTCAAGCTGTTCAAGTACAAATGGCCAAGCTTGTTCGTGCCGGCTCTTCGATTCCTCATCTGGAAACCCCGCATGCGTCAGACGTAAGCGTGTTCCTGTGTCATGAGATTCAAGTTGAACGGTAACAACCGTTTCAGCTCCCTTGGTTCCCCCATTCCCCGTTACCCAAGTGATTTCGACCAGGCGGTTTTCCTCAAGTCTCAAAAATCGTCCGTAATGCGGATGGCGATTTTCCTCAAATTCGGTGTAAAAGAAAAACGCCGTGTTGATTTCGCCCTGCATGATCACGCTCCCAGGTGCCGCAAACCAGAGGTCGATATGCTTCGTCCATGCCCTGAAAATGACATTGGCCGGTGCATCCATCATGCGCTCAACCGTTAGATTATGCGGTCTTGTTGAGAGGTCAGGTACATTTATGTTATTCACAATAATTTCCTCCATTTTCTTTTAAAGTAAGAAGAATTGAAAACTAATTGCCGGACAGTTGGATGCCACACCAGTCGCTTACATCGCATTGGCCATATTCATTATCGCCCACAGCAATCACCGTGCCGTCCGATTTAAGGCCAATAGTATGAGCGCAACCTGCCGCTACCGCCACTATATCGCACCAACCACTTACATTGCATTGGCCGTGCTTATTCCAACCCACAGCCACCACCGTTCCGTCCGATTTAAGTCCGACGGTATGACTGCTACCTGCCGCTATTGCCACTATATCGCGCCAACTGCTTACATCGTGTTCATGCTTATTCCAACCCACAGCCGCCACCGTTCCGTCCGCTCTAAGCCCGACGGTATGAAGGTACCCCGCAGCTACGTCCACAATATCACGCCAACCGCTTACATTACATTGCCCATACCGATTATTACCCGCGATCGTCACCGTTCCGTCCGATTTAAGCCCGACCGTATGCCAGTCACCCGCGGCTATCGCCACTATATCACGCCAGCCGCCAACATCACATTGGCCTTCATTATTTCGACCCACAGCCGCCACCGTGCCATTCGATGTAAGCCCGACGGTACGACGCCATCCCGCTGCTACCGCCACTATATCGCACCAGTCGTTTACATTGCATTGGCCATGCATATTCCAACCCACGGCCGCCACCGTTCCGTCCGATTTGAGACCGATTGTATGAGCATTCCCCGTATTCGTCGCCATATGTACATTCCCAACCGCAACCGCCACAATATCATACCAACTGCTCACATCACATTGGCCATATTTATTGTCACCTGCAGCCGTCGCTGTTCCGTCCGATTTAAGAGCAACGGTGTGTCGGCGACCCGCCGCTATGGTATCTTTAGGCCACCGTTTCACCTTAAACGCTGTCTCAATCGGCGAATTGTAAGCCATGTTTTACCTCCTTGAAAAGCACATTCCACTTTTTATTTTTACTTCTGGCGATTCTCATTTAATTGTTCCTTCAGTGCTATTTTAAATTTCTTTTTTATCTCAAAGTTTGAGGAGTTATCAAACCACTCGTACTCTGTCCAAAAATTACAATACAAGGATAACTGCATCGATTATTTCTTTATCCACATCATTAAAAATTTCAATTATATTACTCAAAATGACCACCATCCTCATCCATGAGTAGAACAAAGCTGCTTCTACCAGTCTACCCAAGATTCATTTCGAGCTTAATATGAAATCCCATTAATTAGATTTATATTGTTTGCTGCTTCAACAAGAAGCGACAGCCGATTTTTAGCCGATTGCCGTGATGTTGTAATGTTGTGATTGAGCAATAGTTCATCGTTTAATGAACTATTGAATGCCTGATGCGTGAGTATAGTGTTAGATGATGCGTGCCGCTTATACAAAAGGAATACATTAGATTTCTATCTGTAAATATAGCGCAGATTGCCTTTTCATTATTTTTTACACAGTCTGGCTTAATTACTTCATGCCTATGATTGGACAAATAAAATAGCAAAGTTTTTGCCTTTATATTCTTTAAAAAAGCCATTTATATATTCTATCCACTTTTTTCTGGGCTCAATGTTGTCTGGATGTGGCTTAAAACCGTTATTAAAATCTAATATTGGTTTGTATCCATAGTCCCTCTCAGAATGCCAAATACTATCTGGAGTTACTACAGAATATGGTAATACTTCATTTATTAAATCATATCCTTTTTTAATGCCATCAATCCGAAAGCCGTCCCAACGACATTGTTCATTAAACGTGGTAATCCAGTAATATAATCCATTTTCTATTCCATCGTCATTATTATGATTTTTTAGGTGTTCTTCAAAATCAAATAAATTACTAAATCCTTTCCGTTTTGCAATTTCTAAGGTTTCTTTTTCAGAAAAGAATCTTTTGTACGGCTCAACTTCTAACTGGGAATAGTAATTAATTATATGATTTTTTACAAATGTATAAACCGTATTATCATCTAATAACAAATTATCAGGCAAAACAACATAGCATATGCTTTTCACACCTATCACCACCACCAAAATGAGTTTCTATTTCGCGAACTGACATTATTTATTCGCGAAGTAATTGAACTATCCTCCCATTACTTGAATGAACAAAAAAGAGGAGCCGCTCGATGCAGTCTCCTCCGCTATAAATCTCCGTCAGACCAAGCAAGTATTTAGCTTCATTGAGGGTGGTCTTCAGAATGTCTACGAGTGACATTTATTGAACTCCTGATATCCCAACCTTTGCGGAACACTTCAACTACAAAATGGTCGTGAATTACATCATTTTCATTATATTTCCAGGCGCAAGTCCAATTTTCCCTATCCCCTGATTCATTGCAAATTAGTTTTCGAAATTCCCATTGCTGTGTTCCAGTCGGAACTCTCCACACTTTAATCCTCTTAGCTCGGGATGTAGTAACAATAATTCTCATTTCACCATTTCCATCAGGAAGGTACGTCCAATTCCCTTCCGGAACAGGAATAGTTTCTATTTTCATAAATGGAGAAGCTTGCACACTTACAGAGAATAACATGAATAGACAAGTGAGCCACAGCAACTTTCTCAGCATTGTTATCCCTCCTAAAGGTAACATGCCCTACTAATGCCAAATTGATAACCACCTGCATATTCAAACTAATCTGCCCAATAGCGTAACAAAGCTGCGCGCTTGCTAGAGAGATATTACCGTACGTATTGCATATATATGATTACGATTCCAAGATCGGCTAACATATGACTTATAATCGGAATGAGCAACGATCCCGTACGATTGCGAATCCATCCCCATAGTACACCTGCTGCAAAAATAGGAACCGCGGCAACAACGTTAAGCGGCCAACTGAATACCGGTATTATGACGACCAAATGATACGAGGTAAATCAAAAAGAAGCATGAAGTATATTTTTCGCAGAACCAAGGCTTTGTCCGATTTTGTGATATAAGTATTCGCGCCAATAGATTTCTTCTAAAATCGGATTGAGCAGTACCATTACGAGTAGCAAGAGTACGGACTGGTCACCGGAAAAATCCCACTCTCCTAACAAGAATCTCAATCGCTCGATATCGAACAACATGTCGTGCAAATAATAAGCACCAATCAGGAGAGTAATCAGAAAAGAGAGTCCCAAGCTAAGTCCAACTATCATTTGACCGGCGGATGCAGTAAGTCCCCAATCGCCGATCGTTCGGCTCAGCCTACTTTTTCGACATACAAGGTAATCCATAAACGGTATAATACCTATCCAACTGTAAAAGAGCGCAAAAGTAAGTATTACACTGTGTCCAGCATGAAGTCCAAGTGCCACTAACACAGATGGGGCTAGTCCTATTACATAGCGGTTCATATTAATCTCCCTATCCGAGAATTTTGTCAAAAATCAGATAGTGATATCATAACGGGAAGAGATTGTTACATATAGTACTAACATCATGTAGTACCTGTCCGAAGAAAATAAAGTTATAGACTGGATATGTTGATCCTAAGCGGATTTCTGAATTGCTACACCATCAGGCTCCAAATTAAATACCATACAGTTTCCAATAAAAACCAACGACAGTCGTGGACTGGAAAACAATGTCCTAGACTACCGTTGGTTTATTGAGCTATCGTTCCACAGTGTGAATACGGTGTTATGTGAAGTACCTCTTCGAAGGAATTGTATTCAAAATGGTTTATAATTCTGTATAGCATTCTTCATTAAAAGATATTCCCCCTCTTGTAGTTAATTCAAGTGA
>NZ_JBYTBS010000084.1:0-19535 GCF_058789495.1 Paenibacillus sp. FW126-R14
GAGGAGCCGGATGCGATGACCCGCATGTCCGGATCTGTGAGAGGCCCATGCAAATGCGCATGGGCCTACTCGATTGTGCTGTAACCGCTTTTCATCAAGGTTGCCGTTAACCGACTTCTGGGCTCCTGCATAGGATAAAGGACTACTTTTATCGGAGGGACGTTGTATGAAGATTCGGAAAAGATGGGGAGTTGCCTTATCCGCTGTCCTGCTGCTCAGCAGCATCGTTTCGGCCTGTGGATCGAAAAGCACGGAAACAACCAAGGTTCGCATTGGCGAAGTGACGCGATCCTTATTTTACGCACCGCAGTATGTAGCGCTGTCGCAAGGCTTTTTCAAGGATGAAGGACTTGATGTAGAGCTCACGACAACACCCGGCGGCGATAAAACGATGACGGCTCTGCTCTCGAACGCCATCGACGTGGCGCTAGTCGGCTCGGAAACGTCCATTTACGTGTCGCAGCAAGGCTCGGATGATCCGGTCATTAATTTTGCGCAGTTAACGCAAACGGACGGCACCTTCCTGGTGGCCCGCAAGAAAGTGGATTCATTTGATTGGAATTCACTCAAAGGCTCTGTTTTCCTCGGTCAAAGAAAAGGCGGAATGCCGCAAATGGCGGGGGAGTTCACGCTCAAGAAACACAATATTGATCCGCAGAAGGATCTCCAGCTCATTCAAAATATTGAGTTCGCCAATATCGCGACGGCGTATTCGTCAGGAACCGGGGAATATGTTCAGCTTTTTGAACCGCAGGCGTCGATCGTCGAGAAAGAAGGCAAGGGCTTTGTTGTCGCTTCGTTCGGCGTAGAGAGCGGACATTTGCCGTACACGGTTTTCATGGCAAAACAGAGCTTCATGAAGCAAAACCCGGATACGGTCCAGAAGTTTGCGAATGCGATCCAACGTGCACAGCTGTGGGTTGCCGCGAAAAGCGTGGATGAAATTACGAACGCGGTGCTGCCGTATTTTAAAGATATCGATGTAGAGATCGTGAAAAGCGTCGTGAAGCGCTATAAGGATCAAGGCTCCTTTGCGACAGACGGGATCGTCGATGAGCAGGAATGGAACAATTTGCTGGATGTGATGACTTCCGCAGGAGAGCTGAAACAGAAAGTGGCCTGGAAAACGCTGGTGAACAACACGTACGCGGAAAAAGCAAAAACAACCGTAAAACAACCGTAAGCGTGAATTGGCGTAGGCGGAGATGAGGGCGAGAGGGGAGTGCAAACATGGAAACAGCTGTTACGGTGAAAGACGTGACACAAGTCTACGTGACCGAGGAGAGGGCGACACTCGCTGTGCAGGGAATCAATTTGACCGTTGCGCATGGTGAGTTCGTCAGTCTCATTGGCCCAAGCGGCTGCGGGAAGACGACTCTCTTGTCGATCATCGCCGGCCTTATTCGGCCAACGGCCGGCACCGTGGCTGTCGCGGGAAAGCCCGTACACGGTCCGTCCACAAAGGTCGGCTATATGCTGCAGCAGGACTATCTGTTCCCTTGGCGGACAATCGAAGATAATGCCTGCATCGGTTTGGAGATTGCCGGGCAGTTAACGAAAGAAAACAAACAAGGCGTGTTAAGCTTGCTGGAGGAGATGGGTCTGTACAGCTTCAAGGATTACTATCCTTCGCAGCTGTCCGGGGGGATGCGCCAACGGGTAGCTTTGGTCCGCACGCTAGCGATGGAGCCTGAGCTGCTGCTGCTGGATGAGCCGTTCTCCGCGCTGGATTATCAAACCAAGCTTCAATTGGAGGATTTGGTTGTAGAAACGCTGCAAGCCAAGGGGAAAACGGCGGTCCTTGTCACGCATGATATTTCAGAGGCTATCGCGATGAGTGATCGTATTATCGTGTTGGATCCTAATCCGGGCCGGATTCGCCAAGAGTTTCTGATTCCGGAAGAAATCCGCAAAGCAGTACCTTTCGAAGCACGGGAGCTGCCCGGATTCCACGCGCTCTTCCGATTGATTTGGCAGGAGTTTGGAGGGCATGACGCATGAAAGAAAAACAACCCCAACCGGCTCAACCTATAGCTGTTGAAGATTCGCTTATCAAACGGGTTCACCGCCAATTTGCCCATGCCAGAAAGAAGGAAACGAGACAAGTAAGGCTCGCACAAATCGTCATTCTCGTCGTGTTTTTTGCCCTGTGGGAAGTGGCGGCCCGTTTAAAATGGATCGATGTGCTCCTTTTTAGCTATCCGACAAAAGTATTTAAGCTGCTCGGGGATAAACTGCTGGACGGGAGCCTGCTGCCTCATGTCGGCGTTACGGTCGTGGAAACGATCATCGGCTTTGCACTGGGCACGCTATTCGGCACAGCCTTGGCCGTCGTGATCTGGTGGTCGCCGTTTCTGTCCAGAGTACTCGACCCGTATATCGTCGTCATCAACAGTATGCCTAAGGTCGCGCTGGGTCCGCTTTTTATCGTAGGATTAGGGCCAGGATTGCTCTCCATCATCGCGACTACCCTTTCAATTACGGTCATCATTACAACGCTTGTCGTATATGGCAGCTTCAAAGAGGTTGATCATAATTATGTGAAGGTCGTTTCCTTATTCGGAGGGACGAAGAGGAAGGTATTCCAAAAAGTTATCCTGCCCGCATCGTTTCCGGCGATTGTGTCCACCTTGAAAGTGAACGTTGGCTTAGCGTGGGTCGGCGTCATTGTAGGGGAGTTTCTAGTCTCGCAAATGGGTCTCGGGTACTTAATTATATATGGCTTTCAAGTGTTTAATTTTACGCTAGTCATTTCCACCTTGTTTGTCATTGCGATTGTTGCGACCTTCATGTACCAGATCGTTTCCAAGTTGGAAAAAAGATTGACAAAACACCGGTAAAGCTTGCCACTTTGCAATCAAAATGAAATAATGAGCCCATAGTACAACCAGCAAAGAGGTGAAACGCTATGGGCTTTCGCGTGCTCAAAACCGCCCTTGCCGTCGGAATCGCGATGTATCTCGCGCATGCATTCGGGATCAAAACGCCCGCCGCTGCAGGGCTGCTCGCTATTCTCGGCATCGAGGTGACAAAGAAAAAAGGAATTCAAAGCGCGCTTCACCGCATAGCTGCATCTATGCTCGCACTGTTGATGGGAACCTTGCTGTTTAAGCTGTTCGGCTTTCATGTGTGGGTTATCGTGCTCTTCGTGCTCCTAGTGTTTCCACTGCTGCACCGCCTGCGGATTTCGGAGGGCACAGTGACGGGAGCAGTCGTGATGCTGCATTTGTTCGCTTACGAGGATGCCGGCTGGACATCGGTTTTGAACGAAATGCTGCTGCTTCTAATCGGACTAGGAACAGCGACGTTGATCAATATTGCTTACATGCCCAAGGCAGATAAAGCGATGGTAGCGCATAAAAAAAGAGTAGAGGATTTATTTTCGAGCATATTTGTAAATATGGCTAAGCATCTGCGGGATAACTCCGTCATTTGGGACGGTAAAGAGCTATTGGAGGTCAGCGAAGAGATCGATCAGGGGGCCAGTCTCGCCAAAAGGGCGATGGACAATACGCTAATTTTCGGAGGCGATTCGTACTGGCGGGTTTATTTCTTTATGAGAGGCGAGCAGTTGGAGTCGATTCACCGGATGATCGTCCTGGTCGCCCATGTATATCAGACTTTGCCGCAGGGAGAGCTGCTCGCAAAGATCCTTGAAGATATTAGCCAAACTGTAAAGGAAGACTATTATACAGGGCTAGCCGAGAAAGAATTGCAAGAGCTGGATGCCCGTTATAAAAGGATGCCGCTGCCGGAAAGCCGCGAAGAATTCGAGGTCCGATCGGCGATTTTGCAGCTTAACCGGGAGCTGATGCACTATTTAGCCATTGCCAAAAAAAAAAAAAAACACCGCCCGGAGGCGGGTTGACTCTAACAGATATCCCTATTTTTAAACAATAAAAATATATAAAATAGTTGTCACTCTAGACTAATGTCCTGCATACACTTGTAATGAATGATTGTATGGAGGAGGTTGAAAGGATGTCATTAGATAAAGATTTGCAAAGCAGAGAGATCATTACGAAAGCTGTCTGCGGTAAAGGTCGCAAATTTTCACATGTAAGTCATACCGTGACGCCGCCCTTTTCTCCGACCAGTATATTGGGCGCTTGGATTATTAATAACCAATTCGAGGCGATCCAATCCGGAGAGGGCGTAGAGGTAGTTGGTACTTACGATATCAACATCTGGTATTCTTACGATCGCAACACGAAAACAGACGTAGCAAAAGAAACCGTTTCGTACGTAGAAGTCGTTGGACTAAGCTACTTGGACAAAAAACATAAGCCGATGACAGCTGAAGTATCTGCTGTCGCAACGCAAGAGCCAAACTGCGTAGAAGCCAGTATCGCGTCAAGCGGCGACAGCGTAGTCATTCGGGTGGAGCGCGAGTTCCAAGTCGAACTCATTGCGGAAACGAAAGTGTTTGTCATCGTCAGCCCGTACGGTCCTGGAGACTTCGACGACAAACATGTGGACTTCGATGATAGCGGCGACGGAGATTTCGAGGATCTCGATGCCGAACTTCTTGAGGATGATTTAGGTTAATGAACCTTATACGCCAGTGTATGCTGGCGTTCCAGGTTCGGCAGAGGGCATTTGCCCTCTTTTTTGTTTTCTGGACATATTTGGGCAAACGAGAAGGGGCAAAGGCGAATGGAATCATTTTTGCTGCACGCACAAGAGAAAGAAGCGCTGGAGCTGGCGGGGCTCATTCAAATTCCCAGCGGCACCGCTCTTCCAGAAGATTGGGGAGGCCGCATCGTTATTCACTGGGGGGCTGCTCATGATGAATGGCCCGAGAAACAGGCGCTGCAGCCCATTAAAGCGATTTTGAGGGCCAAGGCAGGCGTGAAGCGTGATGAACGCCTTGCGCTGCATGGCTTGAAGACCCCTCTATCGCTTAAGAAGCGCGGTCTAGTGAAGGATGAACGGATAACGTTTACCCACAAGTATAAGGTAGCCGTCTTTCATTTACAGACGCTTATCGTCTATGAAAAAAAAGAAACGCTGCTTCTGTCCGAGCGGGCTCTGCTGGATCAACGTCAAGCAAACGGGAATTCCGCTTACATCGAAGTGACGCCCGACCGGGCCGGCTTTCATGTGCGCAGAGCAAGCCGTGAAGCAGTGAAGGCCATTTATGCGCTTGGTTTGGATTACGGCCTTGTCACCATCGGCGTGCTGCCAACCGGGCACACACTCGTACTGGACGTTGATCCAGTACCGAAACTGAATGCCAAGCTGACGCAGCTGTTCGCGCAGGCTATTGACCGGTATGAGCTTGCACTCGCCAAGGAGGTGCGGCGCAAGGAGCGGGTAATGTTAGGGACCGATCCCGAGTTTCTGCTGCTGAGTCCGCAAGGCCAAGTCGTGTTCGCTGACCGCTTTCTGACAAGAGAAGGCGAAGTCGCCTGCGACGCGATCGTGCTTAGCGGACACCGCCTCATTCTGCCGCTGGCGGAGCTGCGCCCGCAGCCAAGCACAGAGCCGCGCGAGCTGGTGAAGAACCTGCAGGCTGCGATGGGGCTTGCCGCGCGTTCCATCACGGACGAGAGCCTGGCGTGGCTCTCGGGCGGCATGCCGGTGGGAGGGTATCCCCTCGGCGGACATATTCACTTCAGCCGCTGCTGGCTGAACGTTCATCTCCTGCGCTCGCTCGATAACTACCTCGCGCTGCCTTTGATCTTGATTGAGGGCGATACAACGCGTCAGCGCCGCCCGAGGTATGGTTTTCTCGGCGATTTTCGCAAGAAATCGCACGGGGGCTTCGAGTACCGCACCCTGCCGAGCTGGATGCAATCGCCTCTGATTACGCGCGGCGTCTTCGCGCTTGCCGCGCTCATTGCCGATAACTACTGGCTCCTTACCAAGCAGCCGCTGCAGGACCCGGAGATCGAGGCGGCATATTATCGCGGGGATAAACTGCGGCTCCATAAAGTAGTTGACAGGCTTTGGCAGGATATTGTGCAGTTGAAAGGCTATGAGGTACACGCTGCCGTTTTGGACCGGTTCCGGGCAAGAATGGTATCCATGGAACCGTGGAACGAAAGAGACGACATTCGTAAAGCATGGAAAATTGCCCCGTACAACCGTAAAGAAGCAATTGAAGAAGGAATCATGTTATAATAGAGTATCTATATGAAGATGAAAGATAGGCAATCGCTAGAGGCTCGCAGGTCCGTATGCATGCTGCCTAAGAGGCAGGATGTTTGGGACGAGAGGGGCCTTTAGCGGCTGCTGCCTTGGATGAATATGCCTGTATGTCTATGAAAATGAAATATGGAGTTTCATAGGGTTAGATTGAATAAGTGATTGGTTGGAGGAACGCAAGGTGGCCCAATATACGCCGATGATTCAGCAATACTTGGCCGTGAAGGCGCAAGTCCCGGATGCTTTTTTGTTTTTTCGTCTGGGTGATTTCTATGAAATGTTTTTTGAAGATGCCATCAATGCTTCCCGCGAGCTGGAAATAACGTTAACCGGAAGAGAAGGCGGAGCAGACGAGAAAATCCCGATGTGCGGCGTGCCGCACCACTCGGCAGAGAACTATATGTCCCGGTTAATCGAGAAAGGCTACAAAGTCGCCATTTGTGAGCAGGTCGAAGATCCGGCCGAAGCCAAAGGCGTTGTTCGCCGCGAAATCGTGCGGATTGTAACGCCGGGAACCGTCATGGACAGCAAGCTGCTTGGCGAATCCAGCAATAACTACATTGTGTCATTGGTGTCCCGCGAAGAAGGCTATGCCTTTACGGCATGCGATATTTCAACAGGCGAGCTGTATACGACGAAATTAGCGCCATCCTGGGAGTTTGTTGCCGATGAGCTTAATGTGTATAACCCTTCCGAGATTATTACGGATGCGGCGCTTTTAACGACAATTCGCGAATCCGGGGTAACTTGGGGACGCAGTACGGTATTAACCGAATGGACGCTGTCAGACGAGAAATTGCTCGATGAGCATTTTGCGGAAGACTCCTCTCTCTCCGGCTTATCCCCGCTGAATCGGAATGGTGTGGCCTTGCTGCTGGCGTATTTGAAAGAAACGCAAAAACGCGCGCTTACCCACGTGAAGCACATTAGGGTTTACGAACCCGATCAATTCATGACGATGGATCCGTTTACGCGCAGAAATCTTGAATTAGTAGAGACGGTCCGCGAGCGGGCGAAAAAAGGTTCCCTGCTTTGGCTCCTCGACAAAACGGTAACGGCGATGGGCGCACGCATGCTGCGCCGCTGGATCGAGAAGCCGCTCATGAGCGTGACGCGCATCGAAGAGCGGCTGGAAGCTGTTAACTTGCTCTACAATCAGCTCATCGTACGCGATGATGTGAAGCAAGCTTTGAAGGAAGTTTACGATTTGGAGCGGCTCGTCGCGCGGATATCTTATGGCAATGCGAATGCCCGCGATATGGTCGCACTGAAGCACTCCTTGCAGCAAGTTCCGCTGCTGCAAGCCGTATGCGCACAATCCGGCTCCGAAACGCTTCGCAAGCTAGTCGAGAATATGGACGTCTGCGATGATGTCATGTCTTGGATTGGTAACGCAATTGTGGACGAGCCTCCGGTCTCGATCCGGGATGGCGGGATGATTCGCGAAGGTTATCAGCCTTATCTGGATCAACTGCGCGAGGCAAGCACGAACGGGAAACAGTGGATCGCCGAGCTGGAACGCCAGGAGCGGGAAGCGACGGGCATCAAGTCGCTCAAGATCGGCTATAACAAAGTGTTCGGTTATTTCATCGAGGTAACCAAAGCGAATATGTCGGCGCTGCAAGAAGGCCGATATGAGCGCAAACAGACTCTGGCGAATGCCGAACGCTATGTGACCCCTGAGTTGAAAGAGAAAGAAGCGCTCATTCTGGAAGCGCAGGATAAAATGATCGATCTGGAGTATGAGCTGTTCACGGAGCTTCGCGACCGGATTTCCCAGCATATCTCCAGATTGCAGAAGCTGGCGGAAGTGATCGCGACCGCCGACGTGTACCAATCGTTGGCCGCCGTCAGCGCGGCGCAGCACTTCCGCAAGCCGGAGATCGGCGAAGGCTTCGATCTCCACATTGAAGAAGGCCGCCACCCCGTGGTGGAGGCGGTCATACAAGACGGCTCGTTCATCGCGAACGATACGCGCCTGGAAGGAGAGCAGGGCCGCATTCTGCTCATTACCGGCCCGAACATGGCCGGCAAGAGTACATATATGCGGCAGGTTGCCGTGATCTGCCTGATGGCGCAGATCGGCTGCTTCGTTCCGGCCCGCTCCGCGCGCATTCCGGTCACGGACCGGATCTTCACGCGGATCGGCGCGGCCGATGACTTGATCGGCGGGCAGAGTACGTTCATGGTCGAGATGATGGACATCCAAGTGATGACGGAGAAAGCGACGAGCAAGAGTCTTGTCATCATCGACGAGCTCGGCCGCGGCACATCAACGGGAGAAGGCATGGCGATCGCGCAGGCCGTCATCGAGTTTCTGCATGACCGTATAGGCTGCAAGACGCTCGTGTCGACCCACTTCCATGAGCTCGCCCACTTGGAAGAAAGCCTCCGCCATTTGCGCAATCACTGCATGGCGGTCAAAGAGAGCGGCAGGCAGGTGACCTTCCTGCGCAAGCTCATCCCCGGGGCAGCCAGTACGAGCTACGGCATCTATTGTGCCGAAATCGCCGGGCTGCCGGATGCGATCATTCAGCGTTCGTATGAGCTGCTGAATGGCTTTGAAGAGCGGGCGGCGGGCGCAGCCCAGGTTGCCGCCGCGGCTGTGGCGGCTGTGGCGGTTCCCGCCCCTGCGCCCGCCCCGATACAGCAGCTGTCCCTCTTCGAGGAGGAGGGCACGGCGGCAGCGTCCGGCAAGAAGAAGCCGGACGCCAAATCCCAGCAGGTGCTCGACCAGCTGAAGGGCATTGACTTAATCAATATGACGCCGCTGCAGGCGCTCAATTTAGTTTACGAATGGAAACAAAAGCTGCAATAATTTTCATACTAATCCCCAAGGAGAGACGCATATGAAAAACAAGCCGAAATTGAAAGCAATGAAAGTAACGCTAGCTCTCGCGTCTGCTCTTATGATGGCAATGCCTGTCAATGCCGCATTCGCGAAAGAGGATTTGCAAACCATGCAAGTCAGAGAAATCATTGGAAAGCTGCATGTTAGCGGAGTGACGGAAGAAGCTTTGGCCGGTCAAAGCATTAAACAAATGATCGAAGGGCTGAAAGATCCTTATACGGTTTTCTTTAGCCAAGAGGAATACAGCCAGTTCACCAACTCTTTGGAAAATAATTATGTCGGTATGGGTGCCCGTATCGGACTTGATGATCAAGGTGTGTACTTATCGGAAGTGTTCGCCGGCTCGCCTGCCGAGATCGCTGGCTTGCAGCGGGATGACTATGTACGTGCTGTTGATGGCGTTCCCGCTTCAACGACCTCAATTGACGAAGTGCGCAACAAAATCATCGGCGTGGAAGGAACGAAAGTGAAGGTTACGGTTCAGCGCGGAGACAAGGAATTGACCGTCGAAATCACGCGCAAAGGGGTTAACGTGCCGGAAGTATACAGCAGCAGCTTCAGCAATGGGGTAGGGTACATTCAAATTACCGATTTTTCCAGTGATGCGGATGAAGATTTCGATACCCAGCTTGCCGCTCTGCAAGCAAATGGTTTGAAAACGCTGATTATAGATTTGCGCAATAACCCTGGCGGTCTTTTGGATACGGCGCAGAACATTGCGAAGCATTTTGTGAAAGACGGAGTGCTCATTCATACGAGAGACCGCAATGGGACTGATGATCCTGTGCTTATACAAGGCGGGACTACTTTACCCATTCCTGTATATATTTTAGCAAACGAAAATAGCGCGAGCGCATCGGAAGTACTTTCCGGCGCATTGCAGGATTATAACGTTGCCAAGGTAATCGGCATGCAGACGTACGGGAAAGGCAGCGTCCAACAGCTGTATCAATTGGATAACAAAAGTGCGCTCAAAGTGACGATTGAAGAGTATTTAACGCCGAACAAGCGCAAAGTGAATAAAGTCGGGATCACGCCTGATATCAAAGTCGACGGTCCGGCTGCGCAATTGATTACCGCCTTGCATACGGCAGGCATCCCCGATGTGCAAGTTGAAATTTCCAAGCACTCCGTGAAGTACAACGGTGTTGAAGTCGGAAGCGGATTTGGCAGCTTCCATGAAAATGGGAAATTTTACGCGACATCCCGCGGGTTAGCGGCTTTGGTCGGGGCAACCATCACATGGAATGACGCGAACCGGACGGTCGATATTTCCGACAGCAAAGGGACTCACGCCATCCCGGTTGAAGCGGACAAGCTCATTATTGAGAATGGAACGAGCTACGTCAATGTCGACCTGTTCGCCCAATATTTCCCGCAGCTGCAAGTGAATGATCAGGGAGAAAATGTTTCCATCCGCGTTGCAAAGGGGAACTAGGCGATATGGGTAAAATCCAGCTTTTAAGCGAGCATATCGCGAACCAGATCGCGGCAGGGGAAGTGGTGGAACGCCCTTCCTCCGTGGTCAAAGAGCTTGTTGAGAACTCGGTCGATGCGGAAAGCACGCGAATTGACGTGACCATCGAAGAAGGCGGACTGCAGCTCATTCGCGTAGCGGATAACGGGACGGGAATGGCGCTGGAAGATTGCGAATTAGCTTTTCAGCGGCATGCGACAAGCAAAATTGCGACGAGCAAAGATTTGTTTTCTATCCGTACGCTGGGCTTTCGCGGCGAGGCGCTGCCAAGTATAGCGTCGGTGTCCCGTCTAGAATGCGTTACAAGCTCTGCCAATGACGGCCTGGGGCGGAAAATCTCCATCGAAGGAGGCACGATTCGCACCGTTGAAGAAACGGCGGCTTCACGCGGGACCGAAGTGACGGTAAGGGATTTATTTTATAACACGCCGGCGCGCCTCAAATACATGAAGACCATCCAAACAGAGCTGGGGCATATCTCGGATTATATGTACCGGTTAGCTCTGGCTCACCCTGGCATCGCCTTCTCGCTCAAGCACAATGGCAACATGCTGCTGCAAACGCTGGGCAACGGCGATTTGCTGCAGGTCATAGCCGGTATTTATGGCACGGCCATCGGCAAGCAAATGCTGCCTATCCAAGTCGACAGCTTGGATTACACCATCACGGGCTTCGTGGCGAAGCCCGAAATGACGCGCGCGAACCGCGGCGGCATATCGACCATTGTCAATGGCCGATACGTCCGCAATTTCGCACTGAATCAAGCGCTGCTGCAGGGGTACCATACCCTGCTGCCGATCAACCGCTTCCCGGTCGCCGTGCTGCAAATCGGGATGGATCCTTCTCTGGTGGATGTGAACGTGCATCCATCCAAGCTTGAAGTCCGCTTCAGCAAAGAAGCGGAACTGACGGCGTTGATCGAGTCGGAGGTGAAGCGGCTGTTTGGCCGGCAAGTTCTGATACCGACGGGGAATAAGCCGTCCGCTCCGAAAGGGGCCTACATACAGGAGCAGCTTGATCTTACGCGGACGATTGAACCTGTAACAGGAGCGCCTTCTACCGCTGCGAAAGCACCGGAGATTATGGAAGAACCGGATGCTTCGCGGGTTCAAATTAAGGAAAGCTTTACAGCCTACAAACCGGAGCAGAAGCCGATCTTTGAACCGGCGGCAAGGATGACAGAGCCTAAATCATGGTCGCCTTCTACTGAGATTCCGAAGAGTTCGCCTAGTACGGGAGCATCCTATTCCTACTCCACGCGCTCTTCAACGCCACCTGTTAACACGTATTCGCCTCCTGCGGCCAATCCGAGACAGGTTTCGATTCAGCAGCAGCGCCGAACGAACGAAGCTTTCATGGATTTGCTGCCATCCAATGAGAATAGCGATGCGCCTAAGCTGCCTGCTTTTCCAAGATTGGATCCCATCGGTCAAATGCACGGGACCTACTTGATTGCACAGAACGAGGAAGGTCTGTACCTGATTGACCAGCATGCCGCACATGAGCGAATCAATTATGAATATTACTACGAGCGTTTTGGCAATCCTGCTGAGGCAAGCCAAGAATTGCTCGTTCCGATTACACTGGAGTTTACGCCGTCCGAGGCGGGGATTCTTTCGGAAAGATTGTCCCTGTTTGAGCAAGCCGGCGTTTTTATGGAATCTTTCGGTGGAAATACGTTCTTGGTACGCGCTCATCCGCATTGGTTTCCTTCAGGGGAAGAGAAGGGGATCGTCGAAGAAATGTGCGAATGGGTGCTGAGCGAGAAGAAGGCCGTTGATATCGCCAAACTGAGAGAGAAAGCAGCGATTATGTGTTCCTGCAAAGCTTCAATCAAAGCGAATCAAGGGCTTAGCGTTCTGGAGATGGAGACGCTCATCGATCGTCTTTCCGGCTGCTGGAATCCGTATACGTGTCCGCATGGACGACCGATCGTCGTCAGTTTTACGACCTATGAACTGGAAAAAATGTTTAAGCGAGTGATGTAATCCCGTGATTGTAACGACTTCGTATAACCCGTCGGGTGAAATTATCGAGAAAGCAGGGCGGCTGGCTGTGGAATATGGCGGCCGAGTCGTCCCACGGCGGAAGTATTCTTTGGAACATCTTAGGAAAAATTATAAGGATCATGCCCTTCTGCTTGTGACTAGAGATGAGATCAGGTACTATGAAGATGACCATCCTGCTGCTTTTTTCCATCCCAGCATGGCACTCGTCCGCGTGAAACGCATGCTCAGAGGCGAATCAGACTTATTGATTGAAGCTTCCGGTACGGCACTTGGCGATGTCATCGTGGATTGTACAGCAGGCTTAGCGTCAGATTCGATCGTATTCTCCTTCGCAGTCGGCGCGCAGGGAAGTGTCACTGCCGTAGAAAGCGAAGCAATTCCGGCCATGCTGATTCAAGAAGGCTTAGCGCTTTACGAGTCGGAGGTGGCGGAGCTTAATGAGGCTATGAGGCGCATTAGGGTCAGAAAGCATCATCATCTTGCTTATTTGAAGCAATTAGCTTCTCAAAGTGTCGATGTTGTTTATTTTGATCCGATGTTTCGCAGTCCCATTGAAGAATCGCAGGCGATTTCCCATCTTCGAAGAAATGCGAACGATGAGGCAGTCTCTTTGGCTTCTATCGAGGAGGCCAAGCGTGTTGCACGCAAAAGCATTGTGCTCAAAGAAAATCGCGACAGCAGCGAATTTGCCCGTCTCGGATTTGAGCATGTTTTACGATCGACGACCAAAACAACGTATGGAGTGATTCGACTGTGTTAGCCCCATCAGCCAAGCCGAAATTACTCGTGCTTCTTGGTCCCACGGCAGTTGGCAAGACCAAGCTTAGTTTAGAAATCGCCCAGAAGTTCGGGTGCGAAATTATTTCCGGAGATTCCATGCAGGTGTACCGGGGGATGGATATTGGAACAGCGAAAGCGAGCGAAGCCGAACAGCTTCTAGTTCCACATCATTTAATCGATATTCATGATCCTTCCTATCCGTTCTCGGCAGCGGAATTTCAAGAGCGGGTGAAACAACTGATTCTTGACATCCACTCGCGTGGAAAGCTTCCTTTTATCGTTGGAGGTACAGGACTTTATATTGAGTCTGTATGCTATAATTACCAATTTACGGAAGTGAGCATGGATGAGGCATTCCGCCTCGAACAGGAGGCATACGCCATAGCGCATGGCGACGAAGCCCTGCACCTGAAGCTGCGAGAGATTGATCCGGAAAGCGCAGACCGGCTTCATGCCAATGACCGCAGACGGGTCATCCGGGCTATGGAAATTTATCATGTCTCCGGTGAGACGATGACATCGCATTTGGCCGCCCAGAAAAAAGAATCTCCTTACGAACTATGTATCATTGGATTGACAATGGACCGCGCTCTCTTATATAAGCGTATTGAGGAACGGATCGACGCGATGATGCAAGAGGGACTCGTGGAAGAAGTTCAATCGATTCTGGATGCGGGTTGTCCGAAGCAGGCTATTTCCATGCAGGCACTCGGCTACAAAGAAATCGTCAGCTATCTGGAAGGCGAGCTAACCCTGGAGGAGGCTGTCACGCTGCTGAAGCGGGATACACGCCGTTTTGCCAAGCGCCAGCTGTCCTGGTTCCGGCATATGAATGATATAGAGTGGGTGGATGTGACGGAGCCGGCAAATTTTTCTGCCCATTTCTCGAAGATTAGTGATATACTAGCAGGAAAGTTTGTACATAAAATTGAATATACTTAACAAATATGACCACTAGAAAATAGCGCCGTCCGGCGATAGTTTCATTCCATTAAGGGGGACCTACTGATGAACCGATCCATCAATATTCAGGACAATTTTTTAAATCAACTTCGCAAAGAAAGTATTCCCGTAACCGTTTATCTAACGAATGGGTTCCAAATCAGAGGGCTTATCCGCGCTTTTGACAATTTCACGATCATCATTGACAGCGAAGGCCGTCAGCAAATGGTGTACAAGCACGCCATTTCCACCTTCACGCCGCAACGTGCCGTTTCCCTAATGGCTGCTACGGAAGCTGCGGAATAATATTCCTCTACTTCTTTGGCTTTGCAACTTTTTAATGGACTGAACCGTCTAACCGAATATAAACTTGTGGAGCAACCTTGTATAAGGTTGTTCTTTTGTTGGTAAACAGATAAAGAATAGTACAACGAGGGAGTCGGTGGATTTGGAGAAACCTACGAACAAACAGCCTGCTACGAACGCCAAGACGAAACCGCAAGGCAAGAAGAAAGGCTCTAAAAAGAAGAAGTTTAGCTTCCGCAAATTAATTTTGGGTTCTATTATAGCAACGATTTTGGCATTCATCTGTGCGATGGCTATTTATATTGTCGTTATTATGAACGGCTTTAAGATTCTGGAGACGAACATCGATAAAATCGAAACGACGACCGAATCGACACTGATCTATGCGCAGGAAGAAGGCAAGGATAAGCCGGCAACGGAAATTGCCAAAATTTATAAAGGCGAGAACCGCGAAAGCGTGAAAATTAAAGACGTTCCGGAACGCTTGAAGCAGGCGTTTATTGCGACCGAAGATCGCCGGTTCGAGCAGCATTCCGGTGTCGACTTCTGGGCGATTGGCCGGGCGCTCGTCAAAGACGTTGTTCATATGAGCGCGGTCGAGGGCGGAAGCACCATTACCCAGCAGCTGGCCAAAAACGTGTTCCTCAGCTCCGAGAAAACCGCCTTCCGCAAAGGAACGGAGATGTCCATCGCTTTTGCGCTGGATGAAAAGTACACGAAAGATGAAATTCTAGAGCGCTACTTGAATCGTATTTTCTTTGGCAGCAACGCGTACGGCATTAAAGCGGCTGCCAAAGTATACTTCGGCAAGTCTAATCTAAATGATTTGAAGCTCTGGGAAATGGCGACACTTGCTGCTTTGCCAAAAGCGCCATCGAGATATTCGCCGTTAGCGAATCCGGATCTGTCCAAAGATCGCCGGGCTGTCGTCCTCAAATTGATGGCGGATCAAGGCTATATTACGGAAGCCGAACGCGCAGAAGCTGCCGCTGTGGATTATGTGCCGCCTACTGCGTCTGCTCAAAGTACGAAAGATTATGCCAGCTATGTCGATTACGTGATGAACGAAGCGGAAGACATGTACGGTATTGATGAAGATGAATTGTTGACGAAGGGTTACCGCATCTATACGACGATGAATCCGAACGCTCAAAAAATTATGGAAGATACGTACGCGAATCCGAGCTTTTTCCAGAACGATGCTTCCGACGGTCAGAAAATTCAAAGCGCCATGGTCATTGTCGATAATAAAACAGGCGGCTTGATGGCGATGATCGGAGGCCGGGACTACAAATCTCGTGGATTCAGCCGTATTTATTCCAAAAGGCAGCCAGGCTCGTCCTTCAAGCCAATCGCCGCATACGGTCCCGCACTGGATAGCGGAGATTACACGCCGTACTCGATGATGGATGATTCGCAAACCACATTCGGGAATGGAACCTATTCGCCACGCAACTATGACCGTGTGACGCATGGTCAAGTCACGATGCTTGAAGCGGTGAAAAAGTCATATAACTTGGCTCCCGTCTGGTTGCTGGATAAAATCGGCGTTTCCACCGGCATGGAGTTTGCCAAGAAGCTGGGCATCCAGCTGAATCCGCAGAAAGACAGAAACTTGGCGATCGCCCTTGGCGGTCTTACGGATGGCGTTTCCCCTCTGCAAATGGCGACGGCTTATTCCGTCTTCGCGAACCAAGGGGTAATGAATAAAACCCATGCCATCCTTCGCATTACGGACACGCAAGGGAAAGAAATCGCCGCTTACAAGCCGGAGAAGAAACAAGTGATTCAGCCGAAAACGGCTTATTATTTGACGCTTCTTCTGCAAGGCGTTATTGAGCCGGGAGGTACAGGTACCAAGGCGAAATTCAATCGTCCTGTCGCAGGTAAAACAGGCACAACAGGTTTGGATATCAAGGGCATCGAGAAATATGACCGTGACGTCTGGTTCGTCGGCTATACGCCGGAATGGACGGCAGCCGTATGGGAGGGCTTCGATAAGGTTGACGCGAAGCACTATGTTACCGTCGGCAGCGGAAGCACGGCCGCTATTTTCAAAGAGATCATGTCCAAGTCGCTGGATGGCCGTCCTGTCACGAACTTTGTGAAGCCTGACAACGTGCCTACGCCGACCGAAACGCCAACCGGTATTACGGATCTTTCGGCCGTGTATGAGATCGATAAGAAATCTGTTAAACTAACATGGACAGCGCTTGGCGATAATAAGACGAATTATAATGTTTACCGCAAAGGCTCCAAGGAAACGGATGCCAAGCTGCTGACGCAATCGCCTGTGCCTTCCGTGACTGATTCGTCGGTATACAGCGGGGAAGCGTATCAATATTATGTGGTTCCGTTCAGCGTAGACACGAATGTAGAAGGCGCTAAGTCGAATGTGGCCGCTGTGGAAATTCCGAAGGATGAAACACTTCCGGAAGGAATGAAACCGACGCCGTCGCCGGGCGTGTCGCCAACCCCTTCGCCAGGCGGCAATGGGAAGGATACGTCGAATCCGACGCAGTCTCCTGGTACGAAGCCTACGCCTACGCCGTCGCCGGGCAATACGGGCAAGCCGGAGTCGAATCCGAATCCGAATCCGAATCCGAGTCCAAGCACGCGGCCAAGCCCGACGCCACCGCCAGCGCCGACCAATAGTAAGCCGGCAGATGGAACGACGGAGAAACCGAAGGACGGCAATCAGAGTGAGGGCCAGACCAATGCTCCCAAGCAGCAGTAAGATTAGTTTCCAATTTGAACCCACGATAAGATGGAGGATCTCACAATGAACTTGTCTAAAACAAAAAAACTTTTGCCGCTCACACTGATCGCACTAACGCTGCTTGCATCCGCTTGCGGAAATAAGCCGACAGAAACGGCCGGCGGGACGGCAACGCCGAAAAGCGGCGCTACGGCGCCGGCAGCCGCTTCGCCTGGGGCGACGCCAACGGCGAAACAATGGAGCAAAGCGCCTGACATGACCATCGATACGAACAAAACGTATCAAGCGGACGTCACGACGTCGAAAGGCTCGTTTACGATCGATCTTTTCGCTAAAGATGCGCCAAAAACCGTCAACAACTTTGTGTTTTTATCCAAAGAAGGGTTCTATAACAATGTGACGTTCCACCGGATTATCAAATCGTTCATGATTCAAACGGGCGATCCGCAAGGCACGGGCATGGGCGGACCTGGTTATAAGTTCGCGGATGAGCTCAAAACAACGCACAAATATGAACCAGGCATTGTTGCCATGGCCAATTCCGGTCCGAATACGAACGGCAGCCAATTCTTTATCTGTTCGGGTGCTGATTGCGCGAATTTGAACCAAATGCCGAACTACACCATTTTCGGGAAAGTGACGCAGGAGGGGATGGCAACAATTGCGAAAATTGCCGATACGCCGGTAGAAATGGGCGGAGAGTCCACGCCGAGCAAGCCTAAAGAAAAAGTAACGATCAACGCTATCACCATTAAAGAGAAATAGAATACATTAGCTGCAAGAGCGTATAACCGGGGTACAAGATTGGAGGGATGCCGGGTGAAACAGCCCTGTTTATTGTTCCACGGATTTACAGGCGGGCCTTACGAGGTGGAGCCGTTAGCTCGGCATTTGCGTGAACGCGGCCAACTATGTAAAGTACCGGAGCTACCATGGCATGGGGATTCTTATCACCAATTGAAGTCAACCCGCTGGGAAGATTGGGTAAGGGCGGCTGAAGAGCAGGCGGAAGAGATGACCCGGGACTATGGCCAATTCGATATGGTGGGTTTCTCCATGGGGGGACTGCTTGCTGCCTATTTATCCGTGAGATATCCGGTCCGCCGGCTTATTTTATTGAACGCAGCCGTTATTTACGTAAGTCCCGGCCGCATGCTTGAAGAGATGCGCAACGAATGGAAATATCAAAGGAAAATATCGCTAACCAAAGCCAAATCAACGCCGTTAAGCGCCGCTTGGCAGTTTACCCGGTTAGTTCGCAATTTAAAGCCTGAGTTAAGTCAGGTGAGCATTCCTACTTTGATTGCACAATCCGAGAGGGATCATGTGATTCATCCACAAAGTGCGCGCTACATTTATAGGAAAGTGAGAGGTCAACGGGAGATTCACTGGCATCCCAGATCCAATCACCTCATTTGCCATAGTGACGATGCGGCCGTGTTGTTTCGTCAAGTTAGCGCATTTTTGGATAAGGAGTATACGGATGACGGCAAAAGCAAATATGAACCGTAAACAACGAACGGTTTCCCCGAAAGGGAAAAAAGCAAGCAAGCCTGCACGGAAGTCGGGGCTCTACCGGACGCTGGTTAATCTGTTTCGAACGATTGTCGTTGTGTTCCTTATCGGATTGGCCTGGATCGTATATGTCCAGTGGAAGGTGCAAGTAGCTCCGGATCAAGCACTGCCCAAGCAGGTTGATGTCGGCATTGTGCTGGGAGCGTCCTTGCGCCAGGATATTCCAAGTCCCGGTCTGCAGGAACGGCTTGATTTGGCCTTGGATTTGTATAATCAGGGGAAATTCAAGCAGTTGATCGTTAGCGGCGGACTGGATCATAACGGCTCCAAACTGACAGAAGCGGAGGGCATGCGCAATTATTTGGTGAACAAAGGGATTCCCGTCAAAAGTATTCTGATCGAGCCCCGGGCGACCAGCACGTATGAGAATTTGTTATTCTCTAAGCAAATAATGGACGAGCAAGGTCTTGTGAGCTCCATCATCATGACGCACTCCTATCATGGTTCTCGGTCGTTAGATATCGCCGAAACGGTCGGATTGAAAGATCCCCTCGTTTCATCGACCAAGTCCAAGGTGCTTTTCATGCCTTACCATGAACTCAGAGAAACGCTTGCTTATACGAAGTGGATATGGACGAAGCTGCTGCTCAAAGCAGGCATCTAGAAGAAAAGCATGACCTGAATGCGGACAAGCGCCGCACAGGCCATGCTTTTTGTGCGCTTGGCAGCGCAATGGACTAATGAGTGAAAGTCTCTAGTACACCGCGAGGTGGCGGAAGTACATAG
>NZ_JBYTBS010000085.1:0-19289 GCF_058789495.1 Paenibacillus sp. FW126-R14
TGTTTAACGTCAGTTAAATGATCATTACATTTATCCTTTTGTTAATCGTATTTTCTTTCAAAACTTTAAGAATGGAGTTGATAATGATGCGCAAAAAAAGCCGAGTAATTTTTGTAACAATTTTAGGATTAGTTTTGCTATTTATCTTTTTGCCTTCTCCTACCGCAAATATTGCCGTAAGAAAACACATTTTATTTACTGGGCATCCATTACTTGCTTTTACAACTGAATTGGTGAATCAAGGTAATAAGGGTTCCGATGGATACCTGTTCTATGCTGGTGATCTAAGCTCAAGTTATATCTATGTTTCACAATCAAATTTTGGATGGACTTTCAATAAATCAGGGACAGGGCCTTAGAAAAAATAATCTTGTCACGACTTATAACGATGAAAAGGAAATGAGTCAATAAACCTATTTAAATTCATTAGCACAAAAAAGGTGCGGGCATATTAAATCCCCACACCTTTTTCTGAAGAGCGACCGACTTATCACTGTGGTCTTTCTCTAAACTCGTAAGGTACTCCGACAGAATGCTATTAACATTTCAGAGCACCAATGACTTTCACGGGTATAGGTCAGATATGCTGTCGAGCCAACTAGACGCCATGCATTTTCATGATGTCGGATTAGGAACGTCAGCTTCTTCGAGAGTCCGTCAATCACATCTTTCTTTTACATAGTATGCCTGTTCATACTCCGGTTAGAAAATGCGTGCTTAGCTGGGCACACAAAAGCCACAAAAGAAGCCCCAAACCAGGGGCCCCCACTTCCACGCTATTTATTGACATTGGCGTTATACAAATTGCCTCCGCCCGTACGGGTATCGTTCTTTGCCGTCGTGCCGGTTGCAGCGCTTGTCGCAAAAACAACGTAACCCGCAGAGTTATCCAAATTGACAGTGTTATTGTTAAAAGCATTGTTCGTTCCCGTTGCATAGTCGGTGCCGTGAGTCCGAACTTGGAACGCGTCTAGGATGTTCGAGTTGCCGTTCCGGTAGCCTTGATTATAGCGCACAATTGTATTTACGCCTTTGATGTCGATAAAGCTGTCGGCGCTGTTCTCTCCGCTGATTCCGGTCCCGTTAAATGTGCAATACTCAATAATCGTTCCGCTCGCGCCTTCTTTAACGTCAATGTGTTCGGCGGTAATGCCACCGTTAAAATTCGTGTGCGAAATTATATTGCCTGTCACGACATGCTCATAATTCGAGCTGGAATCAGAGCCTACATACGCACCCTCTCCGTAGCCTGCCTGATACTTACCTGTGTCGTAGATTAAGGAATACTCCAAGGTGTTGTAGGAGCTGCCGTCACGGAAATGCACGCCTTCGTCTCCGACGTTATGAACCTCGATATTGTTCAGCAAATTGCGGTTGCCGTTGTCGATGATGATTCCTTTTTGCGCATTCGTGATTGCAAGATCGCGAATTTGCCAGTAATCGCCTGTCAGATGAATGCCATACGAGCCATCGTTCACATTCACGCCTTTGAGAATGGCGGGATTCGCGGCATCGCAGCTTTTCAAAACGATCGGGTTCGCGGATGTCCCGTTTTTATCAGAGAAGAACAAGCCTTGCCCGCCCGGGTCGCCGCTCGTCGATCGATCGCCTGTGTATGTACCCGGCGCAATGGAAATGATGGTGCCTGCGGTGGCGTTCTTCATTGCATTTTGGATAGCCGCTGTCGTATTCAATGCATTCGTACAGCTTGACGGAGATGTTCCCGCATTCGTTGTGGCATTAATCGTGCTGCTCTGCGCAGAAACATTTCCGGCTGCATCCTTAGCTTTGACATAATAGCTGTAAGTTGTCGATGCGCTCAATCCGGTATCGCTGGTCGAGGTGCCGCTCACACTTTTCAGCAATGCCCCGTTGCGGTACACATCATAGCCCGTCACGCCTACATTGTCGGTAGATGCGTTCCAGCTTAAATTGATTTGCGAGGAAGATGCCGCTGTGCCCGTCAATCCCGACGGGGCTGTCGGCGCTTGGGTATCTCCGCCTGTTCCCCCGCCGCTAACGACGACAAGCTGCGGTTTATTGGAGGCATTTTCACTGCTGTTAAGCGTTGTGTACTTGCCGACGCTCTCCTGAAGCGCGAAAGAAACAACGCCATCCCCTGATGCTTGCGCCGCTACATAAGAAGTCACATCGATTTCGTTATACGTGTCAGTCGTATTGATCGAAACGCTGCCAGCCGAGCTGCCTACAGACGGCCTATTATTCCAAGTAAGCGTTGACTGCGTCCAATTGTCCGCCGTTTGGTACGCGGAAAGCACGGTCGTCGAAGACGCACTGCCGTAAACACGCAATTTAGCGCTTGTTACACCGCTCAAGCCGTTTAGATTAAATTTCAGATACGCATAGCGGGAAGCGCTTTCATCATTTTTGACATACAAAGAGGTCGCCGTTCCGTAATTGGAATCCGCATTACTTTGATGAACATAAGTGTCGTCACTCGGACTAAGCGTCGAGGTTGCCGCACCCGCCACAGCCGGCAGCGCCATCATCAGCAAGGATGAAAGCAGTGCCGCGGCCCACGCCTTCCCCGCACTTTTTTGAAGCCTTTTCACCATACAATCATTCCTCCAAAAAGTAGAATTGGTTGCCGTTGCCCGGCAGATCAACAGTTATCAGATTCGCACACCCCTCCTTTTCTACACACTTCGCCACAAATTTGGCAACGCTTACAATATAAAGTATATAGGATGGCCATTTTGCTATGTGTCCCTCTATTGCCAGGAAGTTGCACTGTATTGCTGTCTTTACAGCTGTAGACGATACATTTTCGGGGTCATGCCGAGCACCGTTTTGAATACCCTGCAGAAATAAGAAGCATTTAGAAAGCCGACCTCCTGCGCGATGAAGCTGGCCGTTTTGTTTGTTGTTTCAAGCAGGTAACAAGCTTCCTTCAACCTTCGCGCCACGATAAATTCCGTAATGGAGCTGCCCATGGATTGTCGAAATGTATGAGACAAATAGTATGTCGACAGATGCAAATCCTCCGACATCCGGTTCAAGTCAAATTTTTCTTTAAAGTGCAGCTCAATCCAGTCGATCATCTGCACAGCGGTGTGGGAATATCGCGTTTTCAGCTTGTCTTCGAACCCGCTATAGAACGCTTTTTCATACGGTTCAAGCCCTTGAATAATAGCCAATAAACATAAAACGAACTCTTCGTGCTGTTTATGAACGGGAATGCGCGTCAATTTCTGATGCAAACGCTCGAATAATGCTTCCACATGCTGCTGCTTCGCTAAGGCTTGACATTGCAAAGGCTGCTTCCAGAGCATGTTAAACCGGCTGCGAATTCCGCTGAAAGCCTGCAGCGCAGCGTCCAGCTTGTAGGGATCAAACATGAGTACGGTACGGACGAAAGGCCCCTTCATATGAATCCGGTGCAATTGAAAGGGCTGAAACAGAATCAGCGTGCCGGGCTCAACGGCAAACACCTGCTTATTGACCTCAATACGACCCTCACCTTCATAGACATACAAAAATTCCATGCTTGGGTGAGCATGATGAATCTCCCAAGTGTGCTTAGGGCTGGACTTGCAATGGTTCAGATGATAAGGTTCCTTTCTAACGTCGACATTCGTGCTTAGCTTCAATCGCGATCCCTCCAATGAATGGAATGAAATGGCAGTATAATTCGTGAGCACACTATACCACATCCTTCTGTCAAATAATTGTGTTAAAGCAAGGCGTGGCAGTGTTTTTTATAGGCTCCCTCCCCCCTTCCGTCCGTCTAAAAAAATAGAAAAAACCCGTAAGCTGCGCTCCTCACAAACGGAATCGCAGGTACAGGTTTTGGTTATTCATGCTCCAAATTAAGCTTTCGCCTTATCCAGCCGTTTATCATCCGGCTCGATATGGTCCGCCGATTCTTTGCCGTCGGAAACCAGTTCCCTGGCCGAGCTCTTGAATTCGTGCAGCGTGCGGCCGACAGCCCGGCCAAGCTCCGGAAGCTTGGATGGGCCGAAGAGCACCAGCACAACGACTAAGATTAACATGAGACCTGGGAATCCAATATTTTGCAGCATAAAATCATCAACTCCGTTTCATTAGTCTTGGTTATGATGCTTCGGATATACCGCTACAGCTTCGATTTCGATGAGCCAGTCTGAACTGACGAGGCCCGCTACGCCAACCGTGGAACGCGCCGGTTTAACAGGATTCGCTTCCGTGCCGAAAAATTGCGCATAAGCATCAAACCAGCCTTGATAGTCGAACTTATTGTCTTTGGCTGCATCGGCTGTTACATATACGCGCAAATAAGTCACATCGGCCAGCGACAATCCCTTGTCCTTTAACTGCTTCTCAATTTCCTTTAAAATACCGATGCCTTGCGTCTTGGTATCCCCATACCGCTCATAAACCGTTTTGCCCTCTTTATTAAGAACCGGCGGTACGGTTCCGCTTGTGAATAAATACGAGGATCCCGATGGAACGGACACGCCTGCCGAGATCGAGGAGGCCGGATTGCCGTAGAACTCAACCTCATGGATCGGCTCCGATGCATATTTGTTCGTCTTTTCGGCTCCTGCCGCATAAGCGCTGACACAGATGAGGCATGAACCTATCGCAGCAGCAGCTATCGTTTTCACTTTTTTAGTTAAGATCATCGTTCATCGCTCCTCTTCGTCTACTCTTTCATGACGCGCTCATGAATCTCGGTGACCACTTTTCTTGCCGATTCAATAGCTCCTGCCTGCCAAGCGGTAATATAGCTGATATGCTCCCCGGCCAAGTAAATGCGGCCATCCGGCTTGCATAAGGTCGGATAATAGTTTTTACGGTCATCCGCCGTATACGAAGCCCATCCGCCAAGATTGTACTTGATCCGCTTCCAGTCGACGGAGAAGGAGGCTTCGAATTCTTTGTGATATTGCGGATGAATCTTCGCCCCTTGGCTTAGAGCGTAATCCTCCCTTTGGGCAGGCGTCATTTTACCAAGCTTGTCGGCGTTGCCACCGAAGGCGTAGTAGCCTAAGAGCAGGCCCTTCTTGGCAAAATAATCGGTCGGCGGGTAATAAATACTGGAGATATCCATATTCGTCAGCGTGCTGCCTCCGTAAATTTGCTCATCTTCCTCCCAGAACCGGCGCTTGAATTGGAGACCGATTTTACCCGCAGAGGCATAAGCGATTTTGGCGATGGCCGTCGACATTTCCGCGGAGAAATCAGCCTTAATATCTTTAAGAACAGGGAGAGGAATGGTACAGATGCAGAAGTCTCCTGTAACTTCTTTGCTTGCGCCCGTGTTCAAATCTTTGTACAGAATGCGCACGCCTTCCGATGACTGTTTAATTTCTTGAACCTCGGCATGGAACTCAATTTTATCGCCGACACGCTTCTCAAAAGCTTTCGCGATCATATCCATCCCCCCAACCGGGTGGAACATCATCATTTGCTGATCATACGAATATTCGCTGCTAAAAAATTGCCCGAAACCAGAGTTGATGATGGCTTTTAAGCTGAATGGATCCCTCCGAACGCCTGCGTCAAATTTGCCCCCCGGCTCCTCGTTATATCCGGCCCGCTCCGAGCCTTTATAGAACAGATCCGCACTCAAATCCCCTTCGGCTTTCAAATAAGTGACGAGCTTCGCTTTTTCTTCCGTCGTTAGCGGGAGGTCCAGCGCCTTTTGATTCACGGCTTTAGCCAGCATTTCGGCCACATAGCCTTTAACGTCCGCTTTCGCTTGGCGCTTCGGAATTTTCACGCCTGACAGCTCGCCGACATTCTCGTTATAGTAGTACCCGCTTTCGTTCACATTGTTAAAAGGCTCGATGGCAACGCCAAATTTGCGGGCATAGTCCAGCGTTACGTGAAATTGCGGGATACGCATCGGCCCGGCGTTAAAATACATGCCATTATCGAAACGGGCCACTTGCTTCGTTCCCCCTACCTCCGCAACCGCCGTTCCTCTGCGGACCGACCACGCTCTACCGCCAACTCGAGCTCTAGCTTCTAAAATGGTGCATTGATACCCCGCATTTCCGAGTTCATAGGCAGCCGTTAAACCGGCTATCCCTCCGCCGAGAATGATGACTTTCTTGCCGTTGCGATTCGTCGATGTCAGATCCCAACCTGAAGGGGGCGTATAATCGGCCGCTTTCATCGTCTCCGGGGATAACAAACCTAACGTTCCCATCACGCTGAAAAGTGCGGCTGAACCTCCTACCTTTCCGACTGTAGTCAAAAATTGTCTGCGCGTAATGTGCTCTTCTTTGATCGGTGTCTTCTCCATGCTCCCATCTCCTCGTTCATGTTTGGATAAACCGCACATTAAACATATCAATGGCAAACGGTTACGTCATTATTTTATGTAAGATAACATTACATAATTTTTACTTATACCCAGATAAAAATGGATTATTTGATCCGTTTTTGCTGGATATGATAGAGTTTACTTATGTTAACGTCACGTACATGTTAATTTAACTAACATTAATTGGAGGTTGGATAATCATGATGTTGATGACGAAGATGACGCAAAAAAAAGTAATTCAAATCGGTGTCGTTAGTGAATTAACCGGATTATCGGAAAGGCAAATTCGCTACTACGAGGATAGGAAACTCATTTTTCCGGAGAGAAGCAAAGGGGGCGTTCGCAAATATTCCTTCGAGGATATTGAAATGATTATGGATATACATACCAAAATGACAAACGGCTTCCACACCGTCGAGCTCAAGCGCATGCTGGCAGGTTCGTAAGCAAAACAAAGAGTTGGAGGCGGCGTCTATGCAAATCAAAGAAACGATGCTACTGATGGATCATTTGTCCGAGCTCCGTACCCGCATCATTCGGGTCTTGATCGTTCTTGTTCTGACGATGATCGGCGGCTTTTTCGCAGCCCAGAAAATTCTCCTGTACTTCAAAGAAACACCTCCTGCGTCTACCATGAGCTGGCACGTGTTCTCTCCTATGGATGGCATTCGCATCTATATGATGATTGCGTTCGTGATTTCACTTACGATTACGCTGCCTTTTATCCTTTTTCAGGCATGGGGGTTCGTAAAAGAAGGTCTTACCAAAGAAGAACAAAGCGCCACACTCCGCTATATTCCCTATACTTTCCTTTGTTTTACGATCGGGCTTTCCTTTGCCTACTTTGTCGTCTTCCCCATGTGCATGGCCTTCACGATTCGCATCACGGACAATCTTGGATTGACCCAGACCTACGGGGTTGCCCAATATTTCGGCTTTATGCTAAACATCGTGCTGCCGTTATCCATCGCTTTCGAATTGCCAATCGTCGTGATGTTTCTGACCCGCATCAAGTTGCTGAACCCGAAGCTGCTGCACAAATTTCGCAGGTACGCCTATCTCTTGCTCGTCATCACAGCCAGCCTCATATCGCCGCCTGACCTTATTTCTCATCTGATGGTCGCCGTGCCTTTGTTTGCATTATATGAAATCAGCGTAGTGCTTTCCCGCTTCGTTGTTAACGCACAAATTCGCGAGAGCAGCAAACTGAACGCGGAAGTCTCGTCCTGCTAAAATAGGCCTTCGCTATCATTGCCTTCCCCTAAGGTATTGGGATATATTTACACCAGTATATCTATCCTTCAAGGGCAGGGTGAACTATGCGGATCGAACAACTGCTGTATGTGATCGAGATCAACCAAGCAGGGTCTATTTCCTTGGCAGCCGAAAAGCTGCACGTTTCCCAACCGAACATCTCCCAAGCCATCGTCTCGCTGGAGGAAGAGCTTGGTGTCAAGCTTTTTAACCGTTCGCGCTTTGGCGCCGTACCGACTGAAGAAGGCAAGAGGATCATCAGCAAAGCTGAAGAAATTATTAGCAAAGTAGAGGAACTCCGGGAATCCGTCGGCCATCATGCCAGGGAGCTTTCCGGGCTCCTCTCCATTGCTTCTGTGCCAAGCTTGTGTTTGAGCGTGCTCCCCGCAACGTTAGCGATTTTCAAAGAAAAACACCCATTAGTAGAGCTCGAAATGCTGGAGCTTGATTATGAGCAAATTAAACAGGAAGTGCTTTCCGGAAACGTTGATATGGGCTTAATCGCTGTGCCAAAGCACCATGAAGAGCCGAATCATCAGCTGGCCGTAGAAAAGCTAATGGACAACAGAGTCATGGCCTGCGTAGGCAAAAATTCTCCCTTCGCTCACCGGACAACCATCTCCACCATGGAACTGGTGAACCAGCCCATCCTTCTAAATTCCGATTACTTGATTGAGAAGTTAAGAAAGCACGGAGAGCCTAATATTTTGTTCAAGCTGGGAAATTCGGAGGCGGCAAAACGCATGATCGCCGAAGGCATCGCGATTGGCTTTTACACAGAGCTCGGCTTGAAATATGACCCCTACATCCTCACAGGCAGCACAGTGGCGCTCGACATTACCGGAGAAGACATGGAAGTGTCCTTCTGCTCCATACGAATAAAGAACCGGCACCAGTCCATCGCATCCAAAGAGTTTGCCAAACAATTAAAAGCTGTTATTGCGACAAGTTGATATTGCTCACCACGACGCTCTCCCTCCTCTCACCCTCATCCATAAAGTTATCATCCCAATTCATCATGGATTGGGCTTTGCCCGCTTGTTTTTAAGAAATTTATTATTTTTGTAATTTGTCATAATCCTCCCCCTTCCCCACATAGGATATATGGTTGCTCATCACTGAAAGCCACATGAAACTTTTACAGAAAATCATGACTTACTATGGGAAGGGAAGTTGATTTCAAATTCTTACTCTAGAGAAAATTGAACGTATCGAAGCCGGTTGTACGAATCCGCAAGACGCTATCATTATCCGCCTGCTCGCCGAGGGCATCGAATCTCATGAAATTGTTTATTTGAAAAAGAGCGCCTTAGATTCAAAAAAATGCTTGCTCACGGTCACGGATGCCTATGGGGCAAAAAGACAAGTCCGCATCTCCAGAAGATGCGCCGAATTGTATCAATCCGCATTGGAACAAACCAAATATGTCGTCAATTGCGGCCATCCAACGAAACAAAAGACAGTCGATCTGCGGGCAAGCGACGATCTGATTAAAGTGAGCATGCACGATTTTATCGCGAATCGATGCCTGATTACACAGATGGATTGCGTCATTTTACGGACGATCTATATGCGCCTTCGGCAGTTAGCTGAGCAGTTCGCAACGCCGGAGCTTACATATTTAACGACGACCAAACTTGAGATTAAACAGTTTGCACATGCATAAGCGGAACGAAGGGGTTCCTACCAAGAAGGCGGAGTAAGATAACTGGAAAATCTCCCTTTAAATCGCTCGAAAGATAGCCTCGCAAGGAAATAAAAGGAAAACTCCCGTTAATGTGACCCCATTCTGAGAATTCTCATGGAATCGGCGCAAATAGAGGGAGTTTTTCCAGTTAATTGGATATTACAAACTCCCACAGTCCCAATAGAGGGAATTTTCCCCTTATCCATAAACGCAAGAGGCCGCCTTCAAGTAGAATCATCTACTCAAGGCAGCCTCTTGCTATTTCACCTTGCATACTCCCATACCTGCAATGCAGCGCCAATCATCCCGCTCCAGTTCCCGCGATAGGCCTTCTCAATCCTGACGCCATCATGCATGGAAGGCATAGTCCTGGCAGCCATTTCTTTCCTGATGCCCTCCAGGAATTCATCGCCCGCCTCGGCCACACCGCCGCCAATAATAATCAGTTCAGGATTAAAAATATGAACAAGCGACGCCATCGCCGTACCCAGTGCTGCGATCGTTTCCTCCATGACTTCGGCAGCCAACCTGTCGCCAGACTGCCAGCGCGAGAACACTTCCCGCGAGTCGATAGTTACAGGAGCCATCCCCGCTGCAGCCAGCCTCTCGGCCATTCTTCGGGCAATGTTGGTGCCCGACGCATATTGCTCCAGGCAGCCTCTGCCCCCGCATAGGCAGGGAGTTCCCCGCCAGTCCACCGAAAGATGGCCTAGCTCCCCGCCTGCGCCCCAGCAGCCGTGTACGAGCTGCCCATCAACGACAACGGCTCCGCCTACGCCGGTGCCCAGCGCTACGCACAGGAAATGCTTAACCCCTTTGCCTGCGCCAAGGTGTTTCTCCGTCAGAGCCAAGACATTCACGTCATTATCGACTGTGACAGGCATCTGAAACTGCGCCTGCAGCAGCGCCTGCAGCGGCGTCCCGGCATAGCCCGGGAGCAGCTCGGAGGCGGACCGCACTTGCCCGGCCGACCAATCGATTTGTCCTGCGCTGCCGACGCCAATTCCTTTGTAACGCATATCAGGGTTGACCGCCTCAACCTCTGAGAGCAGCTTCTGAATCGTCTGTGTGACGCGATTCGCGGTGTTCACTTGCCCGGCCATCGTAGCCAAACTGACCGTATGCAAGACGTCCCCGCATGAGCTGACAACGCCGGCGTTCATTTTCGTGCCGCCGATGTCGACACCGATTGCATAATCCGAATCGGGATCAAATATCGCTGACTTCATGGAATCCTCCCCGCCCTAGCTCATCGCCTTGATGTATCGGGCCGCAATCAATTGCGGCCGGGTAATCGCGCTGCCGACTACGACATTGGCCGCTCCGTAATCCAGCGCTTTCGCCGCCTCTTCGGGCGTCCAGATACGCCCTTCTGCGACAACCGGGACCTTGACGGCCCTGCTCAGCTGCCGCAGCAGCTCAAAATCCGGCTCATGAGATTGCCGGCTGTAGGAGGTATACCCCGAGAGCGTGGTGCCGATGAAATCCACACCGAGCCGCTCTGCGGCCATTCCCTCTTCCAGCGTGGAAATGTCCGCCATGACCGCTGCGCCCATCTTATGCGCGAGGGCAATCAATGGCTGGACGGCCTCCAGACGGTCCTCGCGATCCGTCACGTCAAGCGCTACGACGTCTGCGCCGGCCAAAACAATTGCAGTCACTTCGTTCATCGTTGGCGTTATGAAAATCTCCGAGCCTGCGATATCGCGTTTGATAAGTCCGATGACCGGCACGGATACTTCCTGCTTAATGGCCAGAATGTCCGCTACGCCGTTCGTCCGGATGCCGACCGCACCGGCTTCCACGGCGGCTCTGGCCATTTTGGCCATCGTATCTCCGCCTCGCAGAGGCTCGTGAGGAAGCGCCTGGCAAGATACGATCAGCCCTCTCCTGCGAAATAGATCGCCTGATCGCTGCATCACAGCCCGGCTCCTTTCGCTTGCGCAGCAAAGCTTAGAATTCGCTCGTTCAATGCATGAATACGCGATAAATCCTTTTCGGCGACCGGCAGCAGCGGCAATCTCGGTTCGCCCGTGTCATAACCGCGCAGCTTCAAAATCGCTTTGCAAGCGCCATATAAAGACGGGAATGATAATAAGTCCACGATCAATTCATTCACAATAAACTGCCATTTCTGTGCCTCGGCTATCAGCCCTTGCGCGTAACAGCTCTCTATGCGGAGAAAGAGCTCCGGCATGACCCCGTAGGTACCGCCGATCCCGCCGTCCGCGCCAATGCTTCTTCCGGCCAAATACTGTTCGTCCGGCCCGTTTAAGACGAGAAAATCTGTGCCTCCGGCCGCTTTGAACTGCTGAAGCTCGAACGTGCTCTCGGCGGATATTTTGACGCCGATGACTTTCTCTTGAGCCGCCATTTTGCACAGCAAGCTCACGGACAGCTGAAATCCCGTCGTTTGCGGAATATGGTAGATGATGAAAGGCAAATCCGTACTGTCGATAATGGCCTGCCAATGCGCCTCTACGCTTGGCGCCGGCAAACGGTAATAGATCGCCGGGACGGCTGAAACCGCATGCGCCCCGACGTTCTCCGCATGAATGGCAAGCTCAACGCTGTCACGTGTGGCAGGAGCGCCGACATGGGCGATGATCGTCAGCTCATCGCCAACTTCGCTGATAACGGCCTCCAGCATACGTTTGCGCTCTGTCACAGACTGGAGCATCCCTTCGCCGGAGCTGCCGCCTACATACAAGCCATTGACGCCTGATTCAGCGTAATATCTGGCTAACCGGCGAGCGGCCTCCACATCAATTTCACCCGATGCGTCGTAACAGGAATACATCGCAATCGTAATCCCTCTAAACTTATCTAAATTATAGGATTTCATGCTGCATTTACCTCCGTTTTTGTAGGCTTATTTATGTAACGCCATTCTTTAACCTTTTACAGCTCCCATCGTAATCCCTTGCGTAAATGCTTTCTGGAACACTAGGAAAATGGCAATCATAGGAACCGAGGCCAGCGCAGCTCCTGCCATAAGAACGCCGTAGTTGGTCATAAATTCGCTCTGCGTCGTCATCATAGACACACCAAGCGGCAATGTCATCATCGTAGTCGAGCGGATCATAATCAGTTGACTGAAATAATCGTTCCAAGAGGCGATAAATGTGAATATAGCAAGCGCCCCCAGAGCGGGCTTAAGCAATGGCAAAATAATGGTGGAGAACAAACGGATCTCCGAACAGCCGTCCATTTTAGCCGCCTCCATCAACTCTCCCGGAATCGTCTGAGCGAACTGCTTCATCAGGAATACGCCGAACGGCCAACCGATCGCCGGCAAAATAAGCCCGTAATACGTATTCACCCACCCGAAATCCGCCAGCATCGTAAAAAGCGGAACGAGAATAACTTGCTTCGGCAGCGCCATCGCTGCGATGAACATCGTGAAAATAATTTTGCGCCCAGGAAAAAGCTTCTTCGCAAGCACATAGCCGGCTGTCGAGGAAACGAGACAAACCGCAATCATTTCCACAACCGAGATGATGAAGCTGTTCAGCGTCCAACGCCAGATCGGATTTTTAAACAATTCCAGCCAATTGCTGAGCGTCGGATTCAGCGGGAACCATTCCGGCGGGATCGCCGTGGCAACCGTCTGTATTTTGAACGCGCCGGTCATGATCCAATAGAATGGAAATATAAACACAATCGTAGAAAGAACCAACAAAATGGCAGAGACTACTTTCGTCAGCGTCCATTTTCGTTTTATGCCGGAATGACGATGTTTACTGACACTGCCGGGGTGTGCGTGTACATGTGCATTTGCTGTCATGGTGACCTCCTAGTACTCAACATCGCTGCCAAAATATTTGAACTGAATCGTGGATATGATTCCGATTACGATCGCTAGTATGATGCCCATTGCGGAAGCAAGACCGAAATGCCCGAGCAGAAATGCTTGCTCATACACGCCATACATGACGGTTGAGGTGCTGTAAACCGGACCGCCTGAGGTCAATAGCTGAATTAAAGCGAAACACTGAAAGGTGTTAATCGTCGTAATAACAATGACATAAAGATTCGTCGGCATGAGCATAGGCCACACGATTTTGATGAAAATTTGCCAAGGCGTTGCGCGATCGATTTCCGCAGCTTCGATATATGAGGTAGGAATGTTGCCTAGTGAAGCGACATACAGGATGATTGGCTGTCCGACAGATGTTGTAATCAAAACGGCAATAATCGCAAGCAGCGCCGTTCTTGTATCGCCAAGCCACGAAATCGGTTCGAAACCGAACAGTCCGGTGATATAGTTTAAAATTCCATAGTTGGGGTGATAAATCCAGCCCCATACGACCGTGATGCTGACAACCGAGGATACGGCAGGCAAATAAAAAACGCCACGGAAAAACGATCGGGAAAGCTCCTTCATTTTGTAAATATTAACGGCTACAAAGATGGAAAATACGATGACAATCGGCACGGCAATAACGACCAGCAGTATCGTATTTCGCATAGACTTTAGAAATGTTTCATTATGCATCAAGGACACATAGTTATCTAATCCGATATAATCAAAAGTTCTTAATGAGTAATCGAAAAAACTGATATAAATTCCTTTTAGCATCGGATATGCGACAAAAACCAGAAAAAATCCAAACGCTGGAAGTAAAAAGAGATAGCTCATCAGCCAGTCGCGCCGGACCATTTTTCTCGATTTGCTAACCGTTGCTTCCATTTCCTTTTCCCCATTTCTCATGTTTAGTGAAAGGAGCAGCGCCGCTTGCTGCGCTGCTCCTCCTGGCAACTGCCGCCTTATTTTGAAACTTGCGCTTTAGCCTTGGCAATCGCGTCGTTAGCTTTGGCCGCAAAAGCGTCCAACGCCTCTTTGCCTGTTGCCGTGCCTGTCAATGCGCGCTGCAGCTCAGGGAACCAGAACGTGCGGATTTCCGCATAGCCGTCTGCGATTGTCGGAGGATCTGTGATGAATTGACGCGCCAAATCCGCATATTTATACTCAGGGTCGTCATATAAGCCGGTTACGGACGTGCGTGCGGATAGACCGCCGGTCTGAATGACGTTCTTTTTGCCCCATACAGGATCATTCACAACGAAATCGATGAATTTCTTGGAAGCCGCAATTTTGTCGGCATTGCCGTTGTTGAAAATGGCAAGTCCGCCAAGGAACGGCTCCAGCTTAGGCTTCGATCCGTCCAGCGTCGGGAAAGGCAGCAAAATATCGTCAAACGGCACTTTTTTGTTCGCAACGTTTTGCGCTTTCAATACCGGCGAGTAGTTCAGGGTAAAGGCCAGTTTGCCTTGCAAGAACAAGTCGTTGACGTCAGAAGCGGCCAGGGAAGCTGCTCCTGCTACGCTGATTTTGTCTTTCGTTGCTTTTACGACCCAATCCAGCGCTTTACCGGCATTCTCGGTATTAATCGCCACTTTGGAGTTGTCCTCGGACAGGAAGCGGGAAACGCCCATGTTAGCCAAATAAGCGCGAGTGCCTTGATCGCCTGCCGTACTTTTCGCGAAGAAGCCGGTCGGAATGATTTCCGGCGCCTTCTCTTTGACAGCCTGCAGCGCTTTTTCGTATTCCGCTACCGTCCACGTTCTGTCCGGTCTGTTCAGCGGAAGCAAATCGACGGCACCGATTTTCTCAAACACCGTTTTGTTCACAGCCATCATGAACGGGCCGGTGTTCAGCGGATACATGACAATTTGATCGCCAACGGTGGATTGCTTCCAGAAAGCCGGAGCGATGTCATTCTTTACTTCAGGGGTAACCATGTCGTTTAAAGGTGCGAGCAGCTTCTTCTTGCCCCAGTCGATAATGCGTCCGGGAGCATCGTAGATGACGTCAGGCGCCGTGTTGGAGGCAATCGCAACATTGAGCTTCTGAGGGCCGCCGTCGAATGTAATCATTTCAAGATTGACTTTAATTTCGGGATACTTCTGGTTAAATGCCGCAATGATTTGTTTCTCGTATTTGCCGACTTCGCCATCCAACGTTTGGAAGTTGGGGAAGTTCCACCAAGTAATCTCAACAGGCTTTGCAGCCGCTTGCGTCGCTGCAGGCTTCGATGCATCCGGCGATGCCGCCGGTTGGCTTTGCGCCGAATTATTGGTGCATGCAACAAGCTGGGATCCTACCAGCGCGACGCCTAAAACTGTCAACAAGCCTTTTTTCATTGCTCTCATCTAAGTACCCCCATTATCGTTTTAGGAACAAATGAGTTCGCTTTCATTCCTTGCACTAAGCATAGAACATAACTATCCATGGCAAAATCCCACTGGTTTTACTTCTATGGTCGTATTCTGACCTGTTTGTTTTTCGACCTTTTTCAAACACGTTTTGTAGCGATTTTAGTATATAATTTAGGAAAAGAACAGATCAGGCCATAATCTTTCGGGGGATATCATGTATAAACTACTCATTGTCGAGGATGAACCGCTCATTCGCACAGGCCTCAAGCACTATTTTGACTGGCAGGATCTTCATATCACTTCTATCTTCGAAGCTGACAACGGGATTAACGGCTTAAACATAGCGCTGCAGGAACAGCCCCATCTCATTATTACAGATATCCGCATGCCGGAGATGGATGGGCTGGAGATGATCGAGCAATTGCGCTCCCGGCTTCCTGAAACGGTTTTTGTCATTTTGACAGGTTTTAATGAGTTCGCCTATGCGCAGCAAGCTATTCGGTTGGGAGGCGTACATGCCTTTTTGCTTAAACCGCTCGAGTACGAAGAAAGTTTGGCAACGATCCAAAGCTGCATGCAGGAAGTCGTCGCGAAGCACAAGAAGCGTGAGACTCACTCGGAAATGGTCCAGGAAAGCAAGCTGTTCAAGGGCAGCGAATGGATTCGGCTCCTGCTGGAGGAGCCTGATCAGGCCGTGGCCGATGAGGGGCTGCTGCGGCAACTTTTTGAATACGAAAGCGAAAGCTGCCGGTATCAACCTTTTGTCATTACGTGGATGCCTATGAATGCTGCTGCACCGCTTGCCAAGAGCGAGATCAAACAGTTGTCCGCCACGCTGATCGATCATGCGGTAACATCGCTGTACCGGCCTGACGCGCCACGTCAACTTCTTACGTACACGTTCAAATCCAAATTATACGGAATTGCCGTGCTGAATACCCCGTTCGCAGAGGCCGCTCAAGATTTCGCGCTTCAACAGCAAGAGCGCCTTATGAAGCAAGCCGGAGCAAGGCTGCAAACCACCTTCTTTATGGCGATCGGGGCATCAACGGACAGGCTGTCAGACATCGGCCATTTGCTGCAGGGGACGGATAAGGCATTGTGGTCGCGTTATTATCAATCTGACCGCCATCTGTTCCTCGCAGCTGCTGCTTGCGAAACTGTATATCCAGCCAAAGCATCTCCCCTACGATTGAATGATCAGGATAGGAAGCAGCTCTATGAAAGCTTGGAGAGCGCTAACGAGCGGGAACTCAAGCAGCTCCTGCAGCGCTTTGCGAAGGACAAACTGGAGCATATGCCGCATATTGCGCCCTCGCGCTGGCTTGCCTTTTTGCAGGAATTAATCGGACTCTGCCTTGATTTTGCCAATAAACACAGCATCCCTTTTGAAAGCGTCTACAGCGACAAATTGTTAAGTCTTGCCTTCGTGGACGATTTCCCCACGCTTGAGGCGCTCTTCAACTGGCTCGGCGATTGGATGGTGCAGCTGGCGACGATATCACGGGACGGTTCGCTGTCTGATCAGCAGCAGGACGTGCTCATTTTTGAACACATCGCCTCCTTCATTAAACAGAACATTGCCGAAGACGTGACGCTGCAAATGGTAGCCGACCGCTTCTTCTACAATCCTTCTTACTTAAGCCGCCTGTTCAAAAGAAAGCTGGACAAAAATTACATGCGTTTTGTTACGGAAATCCGCATCGCATACGCTCAGGAGCTCTTAAAAAAGCCCGACTATTTAATCACCGACATCTGTACGATGTGCGGCTACAAGAGCTACAAACATTTCGTCAAAACCTTTGGCATCATCGCCCAAATGACACCCACCGAATATCGCAAAAAATGGGGTTGGTCCTAAATGTCGAACTGGAAACAGCTGACCCGGCAATTCCGGATGAAGCACGTCAATCATCAAATTTTCGTACTGATGATCCTGATTATTACGATACCCTTATTGATCATTTCGGTTATCATCTATTTATTTTCCATACAGGCCGTCAAAAATGAGTACCAAAGCAGCTCCAACTTAATTCTTACGAATTTGTCCTTCAACATTGATCAGTACCTGCAGAGCATCGAAAAAGGTACGCTGAATGCGCAAATGGACGGACAGCTCCAAACTGCGCTGGAGCATTGGACATTAGCCGGCGAAGACAACGGCAACGATCAGATGATTGTGTACGGCAACACGATCGAGCATTTTATCAGTTCCATCGAGATGACCATCAAGAACGTGGACAGCGTTCAAATTTACGCAGGCTCACGAATGTTCTACTCGACGAATTTCAATCGTTCGGATTACGATGTGAAGGATTTTACGCATGAAGACTGGTATGTGCAAACACAGCAAAAAGCCGGCGGCATCGTGCTATTCGGCGCGCATCTTCCCTTTCATCGAGTGAACGCCAAGGAATCCGTCATTTCCATCGCCAGAGTCATTAACAAAGTGGGCAGCAAGCAGCCAATTGGCGTCATGCTGATCGACATCCGTTTGGATTCCTTGCGGGAAATTTTGAAACTGTCGGAGAACCGCCAACGCTCTTTTCTTATCATTGACGACAAAGGCGGCATCATTTACAATTCCGACCGCAACCAATCGATGTCTAATGTATCGGCAACGCTGAAGGATCGGGCCATTCAATCCGTCCTGGAGCACGATTCCGGCAGCTTCTATGCCAATTTTTCCGGCGTTGATTCGTATATTAACTTTGTCACTTCTTCGTATTCCGGCTGGAAAGTCATTCAATATATCGACGAGAAGGAAATGACCAAGCAAGCCAACATTTTGATCAAAATTGTTCTTGCCTTAGCCATCCTCTCCCTTGGCACAGCGCTACTCTTCATGTTCATCCTGTCCGCTCGGGTGACCAAACCGATCATCCTGCTTAGCAGGCAGGTCAAATTGGTCGGGCTAGGGAAATTCGACGTCGATTTGAGCAGCGACCGGCAGGATGAATTCGGCGTCTTGTACCAGGGCATCCGCAAAATGGTGGAGGATCTACAGAGCTATATCGAGCGCTCGGCCACGGCGAAGGTGCAGCAAAAAATAGCTCAATTCGGAGCCTTAAAAAGCCAAATTAATCCGCATTTTCTAGCCAATGTGCTCGAATCCATTCAAATGAAGGCGATTATCAACGGACAGCGGGATATCAGTGAAATGGTCGGCATGATCGGACGTCTGTTCCGCATCCATATTCAGACCGGCAAAGAGACGGTGACGCTGCGGGAAGAGCTGGAGCATATCCGGTTATATGTGAAAATTCAACAGCTTCGCTTCGGCGATAAAATTCAGTACACCGAGCGGCTTGCGGAGGACAGCGCCGGGCTGCAAGTGATTCATTTCTCCCTTCAGCCCCTGATCGAGAATGCGATCGTACATGGATTGGAACGTTCAAAAGGGCCCGGTTTGCTTGAGGTGTCTACCGTCAAATCGGGCAACGACATGCTCATTATGATTAAGGACAATGGCGTGGGCATGGACGAGGAAAAGCTGCAGCGCTTGCAACTCAGGCTCGCCCAGCCTTCCGACACGTTAGACGAAGCCCATATCGGGATTAAAAACGTTCATGATCGTATCTGCTTCTATTTTGGCGAGCAGTACGGCCTCACTTTGTCCAGCCAGTTGGGAGAAGGCACGACGGTGATTATTCGTCTTCCGATGAAATAATCGGGAGGGAACTCCGTTCCCTTATTTAGGCGTAAAACGGAGTTTCGGGGCGTGGAGGGGAACTGCAGGGACTTGTTTCGCCTCCATCCTCCGGCTGCGTGTCCAGTGCCGCGAAATAGCGGACCCTCGTTCCCTCTCTTTCGCCTAATGGGCTGTTTTCTACAGAATAGTCGAGTAGGCGGGGCCTTTCCGTCTTGGATTGTGCCCCTTGCCCCTCACAGATCCGTACGTGCCCAATTAAG
>NZ_JBYTBS010000086.1:0-18823 GCF_058789495.1 Paenibacillus sp. FW126-R14
CAAAGAACGGTTTCTTTTTGTTTACAAAAAATGAGAGGCTATCCTCAGTCATTTCTATGACTTATGGGACAGCCTCTCTTTTCTTTTCCACCGATATCTTCAAAATTTTGCATAGCTCATAAAAAAGAGTTTTTAATAGTGTTAAAAGAAGGAATATGTTAAGGTATTTATGGTCTGTTAAATTTTACCTAGGAGGGATAGAATTGTTGTTTAATCGAGGTTTCATTTTCAAAATAATCTTAATATCAGCTATATCTATTTCAGTCATAACACCACTTATAACTTTCAAAACCACGTATGCTGAATCCGCCGCTGTTACTTTCGATGACCCGGCCTTTGAAGGTTACATACGCAAACAACTGCATAAACCGGAAGGGGACATAACGGGGGATGATATGCAATCTCTTACTGAACTAGCCTCAGCAAGTTGGTTGGGAATTCGAAGCCTCAAAGGGATTGAATCTGCAACGAATTTAACACGGTTAAGTATCGAACAGAACAAGATTACTGATCTTTCTCCGCTTGCAGGTTTGGTTAAACTGCAAAGGATTACTCTGGATTACAATGAAATAACGGATTTGAATCCACTTAGCAACTTAACAGAACTAACAGATTTGAATCTTTATGATAATAAAATTAAAAGTCTAGAGCCGTTAAAAAACTTAAAAAAGCTAACCAATCTACAAGTTTATGCGAATGAGATCGAAGATCTCTCGCCATTTAGTGAACTTACTCAATTAAAGTCGCTTGGTGCCTATATCAATCATATTCGGGATGTCGCTCCTCTCGCCAATCTGGTAAATTTACGCTCTATTTTTATAGATAATAATAGGATTAAAGATATTTCCTCACTACACAAACTCGAGAATCTTGAAGTCCTTTCGATTGGTGGAAACCAAGTAACCAACATTGGTGTTATTAGTAACATGCCCAAGCTAAATATGATAAATCTCGATAATAATCCGATCATGGATCTTTCCATTCTCAAGTCGCTTAGAGAGATCCATTCACTGGATTTGAGTGGATTGAAGCTCGAGGATATTTCCTTTTTGAGTAAAATGAATAAGTTGGCTACGCTAAGGTTGAATCATAATCAAATTGTTGATATTGCTCCTCTGGCTGAATTAACTTCCCTTACAGGTCTTGAGATTAGAAATACTAGGGTTGTAGATATTACCGCAATCGCTGGACTTACCAATCTTGAAGACATTCAATTAGATAATAATAAAGTTGTTGATATTTCATCATTATCCTCTTTAAATAAACTTTGGATGTTAAGTCTGGATGGTAATCCGGTTTCTAATCTAAAACAGTTAGTGTCCCTAAAGATGCTGCGATTTTTGACATTAAACAATATGCATCTTTCAGACATCGGATTCGTGAGCAATTTAAAGAATTTAACCTACTTAGGATTGGACAATAATCAAATTACGGATTTAAGCCCATTAGCTAAGCTGCAACGATTAGGTGGATTAAACCTATCAGGGAATGAAGTAGATGATCTCAAGCCATTGCAAAGTCTAACCTCATTAACAAGTCTTACTTTAAGTAGAAATAAAGTTGAAGATCTCTCACCCCTTTACGCAATGTCCAAATTAAAAAGTTTGAATCTCGAACATAACCGTGTTACGGATATTGATGCCCTTCGGGATCATACGAATCTCTGGGAGATTAACCTGATTAATAATCCTTTGGCTGAGCAAGCGATTGAAGCTGTTAAGGCAAAGCAAAAATTAGGTGTTGTTGTTAAATATGGGGATCAGATAGCTTTGAAGTTAGATGATAATTTATTGGACTTTTCAGCGGATGAGAAGCCTTTGTTGAAGGACGGAACTGTTCTTGTGCCTATGCGCCGAATTTTCAGCGTTTTGGGAGCTCAGGTGTTCTGGGATGGGGACATGCAAAGCATTACAGCTGAAAAAGGAGATATAAGCGTTAAGCTAATCATTGATTCAGATAAAGCTTTAATTAATAATAAAGAGGTAAGTCTAGATGTTGCACCGCGGTTATTAAATGGTACGACATTAGTTCCGGTGCGCTTTGTCAGTGAAGCTCTTGGGGCAGAGGTAAGCTGGGATGCAGGGGAACGTATGGTTATTATTAAAAGGGACTAGAATGGGGAAATAACGATGAACAACATTGAGCGGTACAAGCAATATAGACAAACACAAGTAGAACTGCATACAAAAATTTTAGATGATTACGTTGCTGAAGCTGATTTCAAACAAGCTGCTCATGCTTTGGGTATCCTAAATAACCGGGATCAGGTGGTTATGGAACATGAGGTTGAGTATGATGCTCTATACGATTTTAATATTTATGAAAAATTACGTGCTGGAAAGAGTACATTATCGCTTTTCGCAGAGAACTATTCCTCCGAGAACCAGATCGAGAACGAATTGATAGCGGCAATGCTGCAATCAAAGTCCTCCTTATACGAGGTCATACACGTCGATAAGGTGGAAGGGGTGCTTGTGCTAAATGACATTTTGAATGATTTAAACGAGCCTATCAAAATCATTGATATTAGTTTAAGTAATAACACAATAAGCAAACCCCTGCTCTACACACGAGTGCTCGATTTTGAGGGATTTAGCATGACATCTGGCTTAGGATTTGTTTTTTCCATTGATCATAAAGATTACATTCTGAATCGAAGCCGGAAAATGCTTAAGAAAATGAAAAGCGGCGATACCTCGCTGGACAACTTTATCACATTTTTTCATTTGAATCGTTCGGACGGAATTTTAATGAGGTTTGAGAATGTAAAGTGAATTAGAGGAAATCGGATTGATTAGCAATGTAGGAGATTAATAGTGTCTTCAAAACCTCTCAAATTGAGAGGTTTTTATGTTTTCTGCTGAACGGAAAACGTCCCATTGATACTTTCAATATCACCTCTAGTATGTTAACGTAGAAAACAGGTCATTGTCTAAGTAGGAAATATATGTATTTGCGTCATGTAGATGATAGCCAAAATTAAATAATCTTCGAGGTGACATCATGAAGAATGTGCTCGCTATTTTGTTGTTAGGTTCTCTTCTTGCTATTAGTGGAACATTGGCCTACAACTTGTATGGGAAAATCACGTCTCAACCTGTCTACGTAAGCTCTGGACCATCTGCTTCCACACCTCCTGGTCAGAACGCCTCACCTGTCCTTGCCAATGAACCGGCGCCGGGCAGCACCTCCAAGGATGGAGAGAATGGAGCGGCGAATGCCAACGTGCCAGCAACTGCACCGCCAGTGCCTGCCAAAGTGGATAAACCTGGCGCTGTTGTGAAGGAAACGACGGTCAAAATGTCCGATAAAACATACAAATACATAGGTGAGGTTGTAAATGGTGTGGCGCATGGACAAGGGGCAGCGTACTACCCAAACGGACAAAAGCGTTATGAAGGCGAATTCGTGAATGGGAAAGTAATTCTGGTCGGCAAAACGTTTTTCGAAGACGGGAAACTGCGCTCAGAAGGAAAAAGAGTAAATGGAGTCATTCAGGACATAGGCTACAATGAGGATGGCAGCGTGTATTCGGAAATGACACGTCCGGAGAATAATAAATTGGGGGATGCCAAAATTTACGCGCCCGAAGGTTATCTGCAATACGCTGGGCAGGTTACCTCAGATTCGGTCATTCCAGAGGGAACGGGAACTGAATACCATGCAAATGGAAAAACAAGATATACGGGAACGTTCAAGAACGGTACATACAATGGTACGGGCACCTTTATTTCTGACGATGAGCGGGATAAGTATGTAGGCCAGTTTACATCTGGAGTCATGTCAGGGAAAGGCAAGTTCTACGAATACGGAACGATCTATTATGATGGAGAACATCAGGATGGTATTTATCAGGGTAAAGGCAAGTTTTATATGAATGGCACGATTGCCTACGACGGCGATTTCGTGAATGGAAATGCCAACGGAACCGGCAAGATGTACGATAATGGCAAGCTTGTGTATGAAGGAGAAGTGGTAGACAATATACCAACGGGCAACGGAACAAATTACTTGGGAAGCACCAACCTGAAGATCAGCATCACGATACAGAATCCTGGCGTGCAGCAGTCCTCCGGTGTGTCTACCTTTAATATGCCCCAGGGAGTCCGTATTCCGACAAAGGGCGATATAGTGAAGTAAGTGAATTATTTGGTCTCTAATACCAAAATGAAACCTCCGATTTCCACTTTGACAGTGTGATTTGGGAGGTTTTTAGAATGTTACGGGAACAAGTATTAGTATTTTCTCATTGGGGGGGACTCACTTACACTTTCTAAACCAAAGAAACTATCCGCTGATAATAGGGTATCATTTATTTGGTTCCCGTATATACTGTGTATATACAGGCTTCGAGAGGCGTGATATAATGGTACAAAATGGAAACAAGAGAAAAGGGATGATTTACATGACGAAAGCAACTGTCCGTAAATGGGGAAATAGCTTAGCCGTCCGCATCCCGCAGGAAATTTCCGAGCTGGTTAAATTCGCAGATGGAGTTGATATCGAAATGATCGTAACCGATGGTAAGGAGCTAGTCCTACGGGCTGCCGCTACGACATTTAATGAAGATAACCCAGATTATCTACGTGCATTGTCCTTACAACTACGCGAAGAATGCGAAAAATCAAATGTTACTGAAATTGAAGATCCCATCCCAGACCTTGTAGGAGATGAGATCTGGTAATGACTATAACTGGAAATATTCAGCGTGGAAGTATTGTATATGTGGATCTAAACCCGAGAACTGGATACGAGCAAGGCGGAAGGCGACCAGCTCTTGTGGTATCTGAAGGGATCATTAATCCTGGAAAGCTTGCACAAAAATTTGCTGCTGTCGTACCTATAACTAACACAGATAGGGAATACCCATACCATGTTCCCATTCCCGAGGAGGGGATAGCAATTAATCATCCAGAGGATGGAAATGTATTCCTTACAGGACATGCGCTATGCGAGCAAGTTAAGTCTCTTGATATGAATCAAAGAAACGCTAGTGTTGTAGGGCAAGTGGATATTGCGTCCGAGTTTTATAGGAATGTAATTGCTAGAGTTCGAAGCATCTTTTTTTAATAGTAAGATCAACTGTTTCCGGAAGCATAATGCTCCGGGTCTTTTTTTATTTGTGCTTATTAAATTTCGATAAAGTCAGAGGGAAACTCTTCATTCTGACGAAGTCATTAGGATTGGTGTTGAGCTAAAGTGGATGAAATGAGCCAAAACAATGCTTCCACATCTTACGGCGGAAAGGAAACTGCAATGAAAATCAATTTTACCGTAAAAAGCATCGGCAAGAGAAAACCTTTCCTAACGAAAAAGGAATACATCCTCGCATCCGAACCTGGTACTCTCAGAGAGTTAATTGTTGAAGTCGTTACACATCATGTTCGCGAATATAATGAACGGACTGAGGAGAGCCAGCTTATTGCATTTTTAACAGAAGAAGAGATTAACAATAGAGGGATCGAAGGAAAAGTGGGCTTCGGCTCCAAGTATGATGATAGACAGGCGAACGAACAAGAATCCATTCAAACTGCTCTTTTAGCTTTTCAGGATGGGCTGTATCGGGTGTTTATACGTGATGAAGAAGTATCGGATCTGAGTTCCAGGATTGACATTCAGGATGGGGATGACATTGCATTTATTAAATTTACGATGTTAAGCGGTCGACTTTGGTAATGGAGGGAATCTAAGTGGAAATTTCTCATCAGAAAGATGAAGCAGCCAAGCAATTGGAATTATTGATTTTGGACCACATGGAAAAGGCTCCTCGAGAAAGGCGCTTGAACTATCAAGAGATCGTCGTACTCCTCGATCAACTTCATGCGCAAGGTACGGAGGATTCTTATTTTGCCCCTTTCATTTCTATCATCAAGCAAAAGGCTGGTGACTATCCGGCTGAGATCATGCGGTATTTAGCCGCACATATAACCGAGTACCCTTACAGCGTTGGGTATATGCGCAGACCGTTCCGGACGAAGAACCCACGTGTTCATGTAGAAAGTATGCTTCGCAAGTTGCTTGCTCTCTATGATCTCACTAGTACCAACTTTTCGCTCATAGAGTACCTTACGACACCGGTTAACCAAACCGACAGCTCGATGGTTTCTTATGTGCTTGCCTACGAACTAGATCAGAACAACCGGAAAGTGTTTAAAGCCCTTAAGGAAATTTTGTTCGGAGATAACAACACGGCCCTTCTGAATCGGGCTATGATTCGAGGCATCTTCTTCTGCCATCAAGAAGAGGTTCATCAAATGCTCGGGCAGATGCTGATCGCTGCGCGGCTGCAGGAGGGCCTGCGTCAAAGTATTGTTGAGTCCATGGATGAAGGCACGATTGAGGCCTTTACGTATTTTCTTAAGATCATTATTGACAATGATTTCATCCGATACAGCTCCGTCATTCGGGCACTGGATGTATGGACTGGCCTTGCACTTGAAGCGGCTAACACCAGGGTTGTCAAGCAATGCATCGAGTATGCGCACACCTGTTTGAGCGATGAGGGGCTGTGTCTGGAGTGGTCGGAAAGTAATGATGTTCATAAGTTGTATTTCTCGCTATGGTCTACGGCTGTCAGAGAAGAGGACCGACTCTATGACCGACTCCGGCACATTATGGAGAACGGGGCGACGTACCAGAAGATCGCAGCGCAATATTTCCTGACACAAAGTCAGAATGACGAGATCCGTTTCTCTCTTTCCGTTCCCTATATAGCGCAATCCGATTTGGAGCTGCAGTCGCTAGTCATTACCAATTACGTGTATAAGTGGTCAAGCATTTGGAGAGCTTATCCGGATTATGAAGCCCTTAAGAACAAACCGAGCGTCGAACGAGTCGCCATACTAGAAAGGAAAGAGGAAAGGGTCCGGCAATTCGAGCTATTTAAAACGATGCTGGATCAAATGCCGAAGCTGGAGGTTGTGGAAAAGTCAAAAGTCTTTGACTGGATGACATATTCCCACTCCACCGATGCAATCGCCAATAAGATGTTATATCTCGCGGCTTATGATCTGGACCCTGATTTGATCGCTCAGGTTATTGCCCTTAAGGACCGGGTCAGTCCCGACCTGCGTAGTGCTGTGATCCGTTCCTTTACGAGCGATGTAACCAATCCGGTGCAGAGACAATTTCTTTTCGATTCCTTATCCGACAAAAGTATATCCAATCGCGAAGCGGCGTTAACTAGAGTTAACGAAATGAAGATTACTCCGCTGGAAGCCGAAATGATTCAAGGTCTTTTAAAGCTAAAGACCGGCGCGCTTAGACAAAACGCCATCATGATTCTTCTGAAGCAGGACTTGGATCAGTTAGACCATTCTATTGAAACGCTTCTTGAGAGCCCAGTGGAGCTGCAGCGTTTAGGCGCCTTGGAGATGCTCTGTGTGTTAAAAGAAGATGACGGGCTAGTTACCCAATTTGAGCGGGTGAAGCCTCACCTTGCAAGCATCAAGGAGCCTTCGGATAAAGAGCGTCTGCTGGTCGATCGTTTGCAGCAGCAGGAGCAGAAGGGCCTCTATAACGGATTCGGCTTATTTGATCCGCATAGGAAACAGGAGCTCCACGAGCTTCCGGACTATCCGGATGTTTGCGTAAAAGACTTCTTTGAGATGTCGTTCGCCAAGATCAAATCTTTTCTACAAGGTTTATCGGATTTGATCCATACAAATCGGGATTATGAATATACAGTGGAAAGGTATGCAGGCAGTAAGGAGAACCATCTGCTGGGAGCAAGGTTGGATCGTCTAAAGGGGTACCAGAAGCAAGAACATGAAAAGACACACTTGGAAGGTTATCCGCTAGCGGAAGTATGGGAGCGTTACCTGCAAGATAGCGAATGTACGCCTCAAGAGCTCACTCAGATCGTTTTTTATTTCTCTTCGGACACACTTTATAAGTACGGTACGGATAAGCTGACAAGCTGGGAGATGATTCGGTATAAGCCATTGGGAGAGTGGGGGAAAAAGTTATTATCGGATCTGTATCCGATGGAGACGATCCATGCATTCTTCGAATTTATCCCGAACCTGCCGTATCTCCAACAAGTTCGGCAAATCCTCTTTGCCTACTTCGATGACAGTGATAAGGAAGAACGGTTCTCCATGTCCAGCAAAATATTAAATAAAATCATTGGCGCTTTGGAGAAGATGGAGCTTGAGGATAACTCAAAGGCGTGGTCTACCCTTACATCGCCATGGAGCTATTGGTCCGGCAGTCTCGCTTATGATGATCATTCTTTTCTCGAGTATTTTGCGATGGCGCTGAATCTCGACAGGCTTACTCATTATGAGGATTTTCACCTGGAGCTCAAAGCGTTTGTCCGGGCACATGATCTAGGCCTCATCGACGATGATGAACTCTATAGAGAGCTCATGACCCGAAATCGAAGGAGTCAGCAGCACGTCAGAACGATCACCGAGAAAAGGGTAGACTTCGTAAAGCAAAACCCTTCGATACATCGGTTTACGGAGAAAGTCCTCTCCGTGATCCTGGAATTGGAACTGAATCGTGGTGACTTGCCAACGGATGTATCCGATCTCGCGATGGGTATCCGCTATTATGAGGGGATCGAATATTTCATTGCCATTTTATCCAGTCTCGATCAGGATGCGTTTGTGCGTGGATATATTTACGGTAGCAGGACCAAGAAAGAAGCACTTAGTCATCTTCTTCGCGTATGTCATCCGAAAAAAGGTGACGATGCTCAGAAGCTCGCAGAAATGCTGCAAGGAAAGAGCATTTCCGAGAAGCGGCTGCTAGAGGCAGCGATGTACGCCCCGCAATGGATCGAGCTTGTATCCGAGCATTTGAAGTGGAATGGGCTGCGAAGCGCCGCGTGGTACTTTCATGCCCATGTCAATGACAGCTTCTCCGCAGAGAAAGAAACGATAGTCGCCCACTATTCACCGATTTCACCGGCGGAATTCAACGATGGGGCATTGGATATCCATTGGTTCATGGAAGCTTATCAGGAATTAGGCGAGAAGCGGTTCAATGTGCTGTATCAATGTGCCAAATATATATCCGCAGGAGCCAATCACCGCAGGTCCCAGTTGTTCGCGGATGCTGTTCTTGGCAAACTGGACCTGAATGAAATCCGGGCTTCTGTGGAGGCCAAGCGGAATAAAGACCATTTGCTCAGTTACGGCTTAATCCCGATCGGCCAAGATCGCGACCGGGATGTGCTCGGCAGATATGAATATATTCAGCAGTTCCTTAAAGAGAGTAAGAAATTCGGGGCACAGCGCAGTGCCAGCGAAGCAAAAGCGGCGGCCATTGCCCTCGATAATTTGTCTCGAAACGCAGGGTATCAAGATGTGATTAGGCTCAAATGGGATATGGAAGCGCGGAAAATGGAAGAGATCCTTCATCTACTCGAGCCGATGGAGATTGATGATATTGAAGTGAAGCTTGTTATTGATGAGTCTGGTCGTGCCGACATTGAGGTAACCAAGCAAGGCAAGATACTGAAATCCTTGCCCTCAAAGTACAACAAGCACCCCTATATTGTTTCCTTGAAAGAAACAGTCACCAGCTTAAGGGATCAATACAAGCGGGCGAAGAGTGAATTCGAGAAATGTATGGAATCGGAGAGCACCTTCATTTATAAGGAGCTTTCGAATTTGATGAAGAATCCGACAATCGCTCCTCTTCTTCGTACACTTGTCTTTAAGGCCGGAGACAGATTTGGGTTCTATGAGGACGGACAATTGCTCAGCGTGGCTGGCGATGCGTATCCTTTATCCGCTGAGGATATTCTATGCATTGCGCACCCATTCCATCTGTATAAAAGTGGGGAGTGGAGCCTGTATCAGAAATCTCTTTTTGATCGGCAGTTAAAGCAGCCGTTCAAACAAGTATTTAGAGAGTTGTATTTACCTAATAAAGATGAGCTGGAGAGCGGTTCAGTTACGAGACGATACGCCGGTCATCAGATTCAGCCGAAGCGGGCCGCCGCTCTGCTGAAAACCCGTCTTTGGACCGTCAGCTATGAAGAGGGATTGCAGAAGGTATACCATAATGAAAATATCATTGCACAAGTGTATGCGTTGGCAGACTGGTTCTCTCCTTCAGATATTGAGGCGCCTACCCTTGAGACTGTTTCGTTCATGGATCGCAAAACCTATAAACCGCTTGAACTCAGCAACATTCCTGGCATTATCTTCTCCGAAATTATGAGGGATGTGGATCTGGTCGTGAGTGTAGCACACGCAGGCGGGGTCGATCCTGAAGCGAGCCTGACAACGATTGAACTTCGAAAAGCAATCGTCACCGAATCTTTGAGGCTCATGAAGATTACCAACGTACGCTTGGAAGGAAACTTCGCCCGCATTGCAGGCACTCTGGGCGAATACGGTGTGCACCTTGGAAGCGGTACAGTGCAGAAGCAGGCTGCCGGTACCCTGTACATCTTGCCTGTTCATTCCCAGCATCGCGGCAAGTTGTTCCTTCCTTTTATGGATGAAGACCCAAAAACATCAGAGATACTGTCCAAAATCGTGATGCTCGCACAAGATACGAAAATTAAGGATCCGCATATTTTGGAACAGCTGAAAGGGATACAGCACGTTTAAGTCACTGCGGAGCGGGTTAAACATATACCCGCTCTTTGTGTTGTGCAGAGTAGTTCATGCGTGGAACAAACCTAAGCTTATTAACAGAGGAAGTGTATATATGTCGAAAATATCTTATTATTTTGCGGGACTGTTTTGTATGATATCTCTTCTAATTATTAATCCAGGGAATGCCAGAGCAGAAGGTGATCCTATTCGAGTAATCCTTGATGCGAATCCAGTAGAGTTTAGTGCTCCTCCTTTTATTGAAGACTCATCTACGCTTGTTCAATTTAGGCCTATTTTTGAACAGATGGGTTTAGAAATAACTTGGGATGCAAATACTCGCACGATAACAGGTCACAAACAGGACATTGAAATCGAATTGCAAATTGACAGCCCTATCGCAAAAGTGAACGGTAAATTGACCACGTTATCCGTAGCACCGAAGCTAAGAGAAGGTAACACTTTTGTTCCTTTACGGTTTATCTCAGAGTCTGTTGGAGCTAAGGTGGAGTGGAATGAGGCTAAACGAACTGTAGTGATTTATAGCAAGAATGAATATGCCAGCAGTGATGCTAAGTTTCGCTTTACCGCCTATGGATTATGGAGAAAAATGGACGGAGTCGATGGAGTAAAGCCCGAAGTGAAAGAGAAGGTTCAGGATTTCGTTACAGTTGAGGATATTGAGAATATCCAGTTAGCTATGAGATATTTCAACTTCACCATGTTATTTATCTCTACGGAGCAAAAGGTGAGCGAGACGAAGGATATGAATTTGAATCAATACTTAGACCGGGCTAAGAAAAAGGGAGCTATCTCCATAGAGGATATCATTGATGAAAAGCAAGTGAAATTGTTTGGACTCGACGCTCTACAACTAACTTATGTAAATAGACATGATTGGGACAAAAGGATTGATACGTTAATTATTTTCAAGTCGGGGGCGCAATTTTACAGTATTCGAAATTCTTCTTATGAGATTACATATAAAAACTCGATTCAAGATTTTCAAAGTTTACTGGAAAGCATAAAGCTTAACGATATAAAATAATATCTATGCAAAAGACTTTCATTCATTACGGTAGAATATCTAATATTCCCACGGATAAAATGAACAGAGGCCGGGCTCCCACGCTTTTCCGAACCTTTCCATCCCATCACATTAAAGTGAATTTTAACGCCATACAGTGACTATTTCGACATGAAAGCGACGCTTTCAAAAAAACTGCGACAAATTTCGAGAAATATAATAGAAATATAGAAATTTTCACTTTCTTCCACTTTGCATAAAAGCTAGAATCTGATAGTATATAAGAAAATACCGATGGATTTAGTAAGAATTAAAAGGAGGCACCTTTCGATGCAAAAAATGACTCTTGATTCCATACAAGAAATGACGCATCTGGATCAACTCGAGGCTGAAGCGATTTATATTATCCGGGAAGTAGCGGCGGAGTGTGAAAATCCCGTGATGCTGTATTCGATCGGGAAGGATAGTTCGGTGATGCTGCATTTGGCGCTGAAGGCTTTTTATCCTGAGAAGCCGCCATTTCCTTTCATGCATATCGATACGACGTGGAAGTTCAAAGAAATGATTGAGTTCCGCGACCGCAAGGCCAAAGAATTCGGCATCAACATGATCGTTCACTCCAATCAGGAGGGGATTGAGCAAGGAATTAACCCTTTTGATCATGGGTCCGCGTATACGGACATTATGAAAACTCAAGCCCTGAAACAGGGATTGGACAAATACGGATTTACGGCTGCGTTCGGCGGCGGGAGACGTGACGAGGAGAAGTCGCGCGCGAAAGAGCGGATTTTCTCGTTCCGCAATAAGAACCATGCCTGGGATCCGAAGAACCAACGGCCGGAAATGTGGAAGCTTTTTAACACAAGAATCAATAAAGGTGAGAGCATCCGCGTCTTCCCAATATCCAACTGGACGGAAAAAGATATCTGGCAATATATTCGCAGAGAAAATATTGATATTGTGCCGCTCTATTTTGCTCAAGAGAGACCTGTCATCGAACGCGACGGACATCTCATCCTGGTGGACGATGATCGCATGAAGCTGGAGCCGCATGAGAAAATTGAAATGAAGAAGATGCGATTCCGTACATTAGGCTGCTATCCTCTGACTGGCGGAGCCGAGTCGGAAGCGAATACGCTGGATAGCATTATTGAAGAAACGCTTGGTGCGGTATCATCCGAACGGACAACCCGGGTTATTGACCAAGAAGCGGCGGGAAGTATGGAAAGACGTAAACGGGAGGGGTATTTCTAAAATGAAAAGTCTGCTTAAATTTATTACTTGCGGAAGTGTAGACGACGGGAAATCCACCTTAATTGGACATATGCTTTATGAGGCGAAGCTTTTGTTCGCCGACCAGGAAAAAGCGCTAGAGCTGGACAGCAGACTTGGCAGCCGCGGCGGCAAAATCGACTATTCGCTGCTTCTTGACGGGCTTTTGGCTGAGCGTGAGCAAGGGATTACGATTGATGTGGCCTACCGGTATTTTACGACGGACCACCGCTCCTTCATTGTCGCGGACACGCCGGGGCATGAAGAATATACACGCAACATGGCAGTAGGCGCATCTTTTGCGGATTTGGCGATCATTCTTGTGGACGCAACGAAAGGGGTTATTACCCAAACCAAGCGGCACACTCGGATTTGCGCGCTGATGGGCATTAAACATCTTGTTCTGGCTGTCAACAAAATGGATTTGGTCGGCTTTGATCCTAAAATATTCGATGCGATCAAGCAAGAATTCGCCAAGCTAACGGTAGAGTTCCACTTTGAAAGCATTCAGGTCATCCCGGTTTCGGCAACGGAAGGGGATAACATCACGAAGAAATCGCTGAATTCTCCGTGGTACGAGGGTAAGGCTTTGCTGCCGTATTTGGAAGATGTAGATGTCCACCAGAACGACAATGCGAAAGAATTTATGATGCCTGTTCAGCGGGTATGCCGGCCGGATCATACGTTCCGCGGTTTTCAGGGCCAGATCGAGGCTGGGCGTATCGCGGTTGGCGATGAGCTGACGACGCTGCCTAGTCGTGAGAAGGCGAAAGTGAAACGCATCCTCGTAACCGACCAAGATCGGGATTATGCGTATGCCGGACAACCCGTAACCATTCAGTTGGATCGTGAAGTCGACGTTTCCCGGGGCTGTGTATTCACGAAGGATAGTAAAATCCAAGAGGCGGATAGCTTTAGCGCAACGATTCTTTGGATGGATGATTCCGTGCTGACGCCGGGGAAAAACTATTTGGTCAAAGTGGGCACGAAAGTGCTGCCGGGTACGGTAACAGCCATTAAGCATAAAATCGATATTAATACCGGCAATACGGTTCCAACCCATCAGTTGGTTAAAAATGAGTTGGCGAAATGCGAATTTTCGCTTTCGGATGATATCGTGTTCGATTCGTTCGAACTAAATAAAAGCATCGGCGGCTTTATTCTGATCGATCGCGTTACGAATATGACTTCCGCTTGCGGCGTTATCGATGCGGCACTTCAAAACTCCGACAAAGGGACGCAGCCGCTTGCCGAAGTCACGAGAGATGTTCGTGCCGAGCAAAAAGGTCAAAATCCTCTAACCATCTGGTTTGGCGGCTCAGCTTCGGCGACAGCAACACTTGCGAAGCAAGTCGAGAAACGTTTGGTTGCGAGAGGTTACCATACGATGCTACTCGAGAACCGCGCTGGAGAATCTACTCAGCGTTTGGCAGAAGTGGCGAGATTGATGAACGACGCGGGGCTTGTTGCTTTGGTAGCGGCGGATGCTGCGTACGCGGGAGAGCGGGAGCTTTTTGGCGATGCGTTTATCGAAATCGATGCGGATGCAAGAAAGGCCTCCGTTGAAGAGGATGCGAATGATGTTGTAAAACGAGTTGTGAAGTATCTGATTAACAACAAAGATATGGATTATTCGATATAGTGTGAAAAGCCTAGGATGATTGATGTTGTAAAGCGAGTTGTGAAATATTGATTCATTCTTAGAAAAATATCCCTGCATCATTGTGAATAGTGATGTGGGGATATTTTTTGTCCGCGGCAAGGGGCTTTGTTTGGAGCGATAAGCGCCGCGTACTTTCTGTATTGCGGTCATTTTCTAATGTCGATTTATGGGGAACGTATTATTAAATTTTGACAAAGTTAGAGGGTATTTGGTTCATGCAACGAAGTCATTAGAATTGGTAGAGCAGACAATCCTGCTTATCTTGGGATTCGGACTGCAAAGTTTGATTTTGAATGAATAGGGGGATGTATTCTCGTAATTTCTAATAATAATTTGTAGTATATTACTGACAATAGTATCTTTAGATCAAAGTTGTCAAAGTCAAATGGGAGGATCATTTCATGCATACCGGAATGTACAAAAGTTTAATAAGCAAAAGAATATCTATAGTTCTATTGGCTATCTTTATGATTCTCTCATCTGCCATATTCCCTGGGATAAATGTCAATAAAGCATACGCAGGAACTGAAGCATCTCCCTCACTTACGCTTACCAATCCTATCAGGGAGTGGGTTATGGATGAAGCGAGAGGTTATATTTACGCTGTCTCTAGTGAGGCTAATAGTCTACTATTTATTCGAATGAGCGACCTTCAGATAGAGAAGAAAGTAGCGCTCGGCATTGCGCCTTCAGATTTAGTACAATCCGGCGGCAAGATTTATGTTGCTTTGTCAGGAACAAAGGGTATTGCTATTGTAGATATCGCTCAAAAGGAAGTAGTGGGCTCGATTAATACTTCTATAAAGCCTTACGAACTGGCAATCGACGGAAACAAGCTGTTCTATACAGAATATCGCTCATCGGGTGTGGCATCATACGATTTAACAACGCAAGTGGAGACAATGCTGGATTCGGGATCAAGGGGGGATTATGCTGAACCCGATCTTGCTGTTGACACGGTAAACCATATTCTGTTTATAGGCGAGTCGGGCTCGACTGGCTCCAAACTTTTTTCTTACAGCACTTCGACTCTGCAGCCACTTTCAAAAATTAATTATCGTGATGGTTACGGTTTTGGTTTTCCGGCCAGAAAGGTTATTGTTGATGGGAACCAGGTTTTTTATGCAGGCTATCGCTTTAAAAATACAGATTTAACCTCTATTCAAGGTACCTATCAAGAAGACGCGATGTATGTTCATGGCAACACGGTGTTTACCAGTCATTCGTTTAATTCCGGAAATGCCGCGCCAGACCATAGCTATGTTTATGATAGGGAAGGATTTACTCAAATTGCCGAACTTCCTGTGGCATCAAGAAAAATTTTAATGGATAGTCAGAATCATGTTTATTCTTATACAGGATCAGATGGTTGGAACCCTAACATTCCCAATGTTATACAAATTATTAATGTGAATCTGGCGCCTTCCACTCCCCCGGTATCTTGGCAGACTGACGGCCAAAAGCTGGTACTAGATAAGTCGGTGACCGATCTCGTATACAGCAGTGATGGTGCAAACCTGTTTGCCATCTCTTCGGAAAGCAATCAGTTGATGAGGATTCGAACAAGCGACATGACAGTTCAAGAAACCCGAACCATAGGATCCAACCCTAATTCATTATTTATTGACCATGACAAGCTATATATTGGCAATGCATCAGCGACACAAATTATGAAAGTGGATACACTTTCTGAGACAAGCGTCAACGGAGCTGTCTATTCATGGGATGTCGGCAATTTTGTTAGTCAAGTTGTATATGGTAATCAAAAGCTGATCTACACCGCATCAAATCCGGGAATTAAGGTCATTGATACTGTTACCGGAACTAGGGCTAATTACGCTACAAACATTAATTCAGGTCGTATGATCCTTAGTCTAGGGGACAATGCATTATACTTCGGGAAAGAGGAATATTATTCCACAAGTACGGCAATTAAGTTCGATCTAACTAATTTTTCACAGCAGGCAGTCTCCCAAGCTTACAGCAACGCACTAGGCGTGATCACGATGAACGGAAATGATCTATATTACGCGAGTTATCTTTTGGATAAAAATACGCTTCTCCCGATTCCGGCATGGAAAGGTTATTTTGGGGCTGCAATTATTGCTGCTAAAGGAGCTGATATTTTCGCAAAAGACTCGGTTTGGAATCGTGATTCGTATACTATGCAATACCATCTGCCATTCATCGCGAAAAATGTGTTGAACTTGCCAAACGGCCAAATTGTTGTGGTTTCTGAAGATGGGAAAACATTACAGAAATTCACTTCTATGCAGGCTCTACATGATAGTGCACCAGAATTTAATCCGCCATCGCTTGCAGTTTCTGATGTTAATTTTTACGATAACGATCCCATTCCAGGAGAAATAAGCGGGAACATCAATTGGCATGCGACACCAAGTGTTTCCATCGTAACCAGTTACACCGTGTATTTCTTAGATCAAAATAAAAATAAAATCGGAAATAAAATAACGGAAGTTCCTTATAATGCAAATAGCTCTTACTATACCTACCGCCTTCCAAATACGGACATACTTGTGGGAGCAAAATATTTAGGCATTTATGCAAAGAATGCTATTGGAGAAAGCTCTTCCGCCGCTACTGTTGAGCTCTCGGATTATGTTGATATTCCTCCAACCGACGGTGGCGAAGGAGGTCCATACCCCTACTTTAGTTACACATTGGAAGATCAGAACCCAATAAGGGGGAAAATTCATCCGCTGGTCTCATGGTATAACCCAAACGAAACTAGCTATTCTGGCTATCAATTATCATTTTCTAATGCTTCTGGAACCCAAATTGGCAATGTCTATAGTGTTTCCAAACATACATCGCCCGGAATAACTTATCGTGTTGATGTTGCTGAGAATATTGTGCCTGCAGGTGCAATTTATATGGATATGAGACCGAAAGACCTGAAAGGGAATGTTGGAACCGAATTGTACCGGATGCAGATTTTTGATAACACGACAAGCAGTCCGGTTATTGTAGGAACGAATCCAGCGATTCCGACTCCAAACATTCTATTGGGTAGAAGTTTGGATGAAGATGTATCTCAAGGAAGCTTCGGCGGTTGGATTAATTGGTACGAAGCCTCGTTAGAAGGCCCGGCAACAAGCTATGCACTTTATTTTGTCGATGGTAACAATGTTAAACTGCAATCGATCGCTGAAGTAACTAGAAGTAATCTCATTCGTCTTAATCAAGGGTTTAATAATCCGTCTTATGAAATTACATTGCCTAGCGGTACTGCAATTCCATCAGGAGCTGTAAGGATCGGGATTTTCGGCAAAAACAGTCAAGGTGAGAGTCCAAACGGGTTCTACTTTGGATTTTGGGACAAAATTGACGCCGATCCTGGTAATGATTACTTTGAAGATCTGGATGCTCGCGCCGGAAAAATTGATGGCGTACTGCACTGGATTCCTGTTGTCAATGAAACGGCTGTGAACAAATATGTGATCAGCTTTTTGGATTCAAGACTAAACTCAATGGACCCTCCTTTTGCGGAGGTAAACAAAGGGCAACAAAGGTACAACCTTTCTATTCAAGATACGCAAATCCCAGCGGGCGCAAGGTACCTGATGCTATGGGCAATGAATTCGGCAAATGACCGGTTTCTATTAGGTTATTATGATTTGACAGATAATATAGCAAGTGAACCTGTTTCTACCCTGCCGACGGATAGTCAAACCCCGGTCATAAGTGTGAGCTTTACGGATTACGATGGTGATGTAGGGGAAATAGGAGGGAGCATATCCTTTAATTCTAGTATGAGCTCCAATTCTACGACGCGTTTCGATATTTATTTTGTCGATGAACAACTGAAAAAGCTCAAAGCAATCAGCAGTCTGCCAAAAAGTGAAATGGGAATTTATGAGGCCAATATCCCTATGAATACCCAAATTCCATTAGGGGCAACTCGGATTGCAGTTTATGCCGTTTCTTCTACAGGGATGAGCATGCCTGCTACAACAAGCATAATTGATCGGGGGTATGGGCCATCATTGACGCCTGATCAAATTGAAATTACGAATAATAAGTCCGGAACCTCTGATACGATTACTGTTTCAGGCTTGAATTATGGAGATATCGTTAGGGTGTACCGCGATTCTACATCAGCTAACTCATTCTTACTTCAAGCAGTTGCACCGAATGCCACTTCACTGAACTTTACCATTCCTCAGTTAGGAACCGGGGAGGGAAGTTTGTATTTCTCTGTGCAGCATGGCGATAGTTTGCCAAGTATGAAGATTGCAAAAGCATATAAAGCTGAACCAGCTGCCCTTGGAGGCGGCGGTGGCG
>NZ_JBYTBS010000087.1:0-18651 GCF_058789495.1 Paenibacillus sp. FW126-R14
GACTGTGCTTACTCACTCGTTGTTCAGTTTTCAAAGATCAATTTCTTTCGTTCACTGCCGCGTCACCGAAGCAGCGAAAAGTAATATACCATGTTGAATTTTCTTTTGCAAGTACTTTTTTAAAATTAATTTTTCGTGGTACTCAACCTGTCAAATCAACATGCAATAAGACAGGTTTCATAATATACCATGTACGCCTACGTAAAACAAGTACTTTTCATTTGCAGTTTCCTTGCAGTTTCCTTGCAGCTTCCTTGCAGTTTCCTTACAGCCACAATGCAGCATCCATCGGCCCACCAGCGCCTTTTATCATAAATCCTGACTCAATCGAATCATATCCCTGCACTGTATGCCGTTCTCATAAATCTCTTCCGCATAGTGTCTGATGAAAAAGTCCAGATCAACGCCAACAATTCGAAAGCCGCACTTTTGATATAAAGCTAATTGCCCAATGCTTGAGTTTCCTGTGCCGACTTCAATTGTTTTAAATCCTCTTGTCTTAGCCGTCTGAATGGCATGTAAAACTAGCTGCTTCCCCAGCCCTTTCCCCTGCATCTCTTCCAAAACGGCAATGTTCACCAATTCAACGGTCTCAGGTCTTGTAGGCAAAAGCACATAAGTGCCCGTACACCGATTCTCTTCTTCCGCAACATAACAGTCTCCTCGTTTTACATATTCCTCCACAAGCTGCCGGGAAGGGTCTGCTAATAACAACAGCTCCATCGGGTGATTTTCGTTTGCATCCAGTTTTCTAATCTCCATTATAAATATCCTGCCTGCGTCAAAGCTTGAAGATAGTATAGAAATTCCTGATGATCCAGCGAACATTTCTCTGCGTCAATTCCCTTGAATACAATAAGCTCATTAAGCAATTTGTCGCTTCCTCCCTGTAGTGTAAAGTTAGTGATATAGTGGTTTTCGCTTTCAAGGATCACGTTTATTCTTTTTCCCTGATGCATTTCAAGCCACTTTTCCGCTTCTTCATTCTCCATATCCTCATGATGAAAAGTTTGTGTTTTTAAATATTCAATCATAATAAAATGGGAGATCTTTTCTTTGGCACTGTATAAACCGTTAAGGACTTCTTCATTACGAATGGTATAACACTTGCTGATTTTTTCGTAACAGACATAAGTGTCGCCTTTTAGATCCTCAAACTCCTTTTTATCCAGCTCGACAGCCAAATATTTTTCCTTTAAAATGCGATCGGCTTCCTCCAAGGAATATCTATGGGGGATCTTCAACACTTTATATTTTTCCATTAACTCTTGCAAAAAAGAATCCAACAGCGTCTCCATTCGCAATCCTCCTCAAATTTTAAAAGACAGGCGCGCCGCACCTCACGCAAAGCGCACATAATCCCCCCGGTAATTGGGAATGTTATGCAAATCAACCAACTAGCTTGCTGCTACAGGAGTCGGACATATGAGCAGATGGAAAGCATTCAAAAAATATATCATGGCAGATTTGTCTTCGGATAAAAATGCTTTTTCTATAGGAGGCTGGGGAGACAAGCCGGATGCTCAAGCAAACGATGATGCTCCCGAAATTGTCACACCTCAGGACGCCGTCAACGCAGAACCCGGTTATCTGTCGTCCCATCTCCAAACCAATCTCGTTTGGTTTAAGCAGCGTTTTTCCTATCCTCAAAGCAAAGGTCTTGTCGTTCGCCGGTTTAAGCTCGGACGCTCCTCCTTCCAAGCCGCCGTCATTTACATAGACGGACAAGTAGACTGGGAACATTTAAACGCAACCGTACTAGTGCCTTTAATTACGCTGGACATAATGGACGACGTCATTTCGTTTGATGCAACTTCGCTTATTGAGGAAATTGTAACGGAAGGTCAGGTTACCGCCTCAAATACGTGCATCAATATTGAAAACTTTATTCTGATGGGCTTTGCGGCCATTTTCGTCGACGGATTGGATACAGCCGTTATTGCGGAAATCAAAGGGTGGGAAAAAAAGAGCATCGATAAACCCATTACGGAAACCGTTGTCCGCGGATCTCTAGAAGGGTTTACGGACGATATCCAAACGAATTTGTCCATGATCCGGCGAAGACTGCGCACTTCGGATCTCATGGTGGAATGGCAGCAAGTGGGTACCCTTTCGCAAACCGAAGTCGCTATCGTCTATTTGAAATCAATTGCCAACGCAGACGTTGTCGCAGAAACGCGGAAGCGGATAACCGGTATCCAGTACGATTACATCAGCGATAGCGGTACGATAGAACAATTCATCGAGGACCGCCCTAATTCCTTGTTTCCAACGGTCATGAGCACAGAAAGGCCGGATCGCGCGGCGGCGCAAATTGCAGAAGGCTATGTCAGCATCATTGTCGACAATTCGCCTTTTGCCTTGATTGTCCCTGCTAATCTCCCCCTCTTTCTGCAAACCGCAGAGGACGCCAACCTCCGGTGGACCCATGGCAGCTTTATACGCATTATTCGAATGATCGGGTACTTTCTGTCGTTATATTTGCCCGCGATTTATGTAGGAATCGCCAATTACCATCAAGAAATGATTCCGACTCCCCTGATTACCGCCATTGCCGGTACACGGGAGACGGTCCCGATTCCGGTTGCGGCAGAAGCTTTTATGCTGGAGAGCATGTTCGAACTGATTCGCGAAGCAGGCGTGCGGATACCCAGTGTCATTGGTCCGACCATCGGTATCGTCGGTGCGTTAATTCTTGGTCAAGCTGCCGTCCAAGCAAATATTGTCAGTCCGATCGTCGTTATCATCACCGCTACGACAGCTTTGGCCTCCTACACGATTCCGAACTACAATTTGCAGTTTGCCTCACGGATTCTGCGCTTTATTTATTTGTTGTCCGCTTCCGTTCTCGGTTTGGTCGGTGTTGTTCTGGTCTCCATCCTGTTTCTGTCCTACCGGGCAACCATCCACTCTTTTGGCGTGCCCTTGCTTTCGCCGATCACTCCCCATCGGCAGAGCGACGATACGCTGATCCGGGGAGCCATAACCAAGCAAAAGTTTCGGCCCTTTTCCATTCGGCCCAAAATTCTACGCAAGACGCCCGATTCGCCAACCGAAAGTCCAAGCGCGTCAATTAAGCGAGAGGAGGAACAAACGTGAGACAGCATCACATTGGGGTTCGTGAGGCATCTTCCATAGGAATACTATTTGTCATCACCAAAATATTCCTGCCCTTTCCCCGCTCCATGGCTGAACTGGGAGGAACAGCGGCCTGGATCATCGTTCTCATCAGCGCGCTGCTCAGTCCTTTGTCCTGGTGGGGAATCCGCGGTGTGATCAGCAACGGGCGTAAGGGATCCTCGCTCGTTACAGCGACCGAAGAGATTTTAGGTCCTTATCTGGGTAATTTGATTAATTTAGCCTACTTTATCTTCTTTTTTTTGATCACGTTTATCGTGCTTCGGGAATTTTCAGAAATACTGGCAACGGATATTCTGCCAAGAACCCCTTTGAATGTGACCATGTTGTCTTTGCTCATTCCCATCTCCTTCGTGGCTTTTTATGGGATCGAAACGATCGGACGAATATCATGGTTTTTTATTGGTCTGGTCCTGGCCAGCATCGTTGTGCTGCTTCTGGGTGGACTGTACACGCATACAGAGCCAAATGCCTTAGCCCCTTTCTGGGGAACGGGCAAATCCCGGGTATTTCAAATGGGACTTGTTAAGACCTCATTATATTCCGAACTTCTTGTTCTCGGTTATCTGCTGCCAAAAATGCGGAAAGAAACGGAATGGGCACGCACGGCCTGGTGGTGTCTAACCATTTCTTCCGTTGTTTTGTTATGTGTAATGATCGTCAGCCTTTATGTATTTCCATACCCTACCGTTTCAAGGATTAACACGCCGCTTTTCGAAATCAGCCGTATTATTAATTTCGGACGGTGGATTCAGCGGGTTGAAGTTTTGTTTCTAATCGTTTGGCTGCTGTGTACCGTCATCAAACTGGCCATAGGCCTTTATTGCAGCTCCTCTACACTTGCACAAATTCTGCGGCTTCCCACGCATCAACCGCTGATCTTTCCGCTTTCCATTCTTGCCTTCAGTCTCTCGCTGACGCCGAAAAGCGAAATGGCCGCAATAACTTGGGATGTAGAGCTGCTGCGCAAATATGGGGCTATTATTTCCATATGCCTGCCTATCCTTACATGGTTCGTAGGCGAAGTGCGAAATAGGCGGAGAAAGATGTGAAGAGCATGGTGCGAACGTTGAAAATGATGCTCATCCTGGCTCTGTCGGTACCGCTGCTGTCCGGCTGCTGGGATCGGGTTGATCCGGAGAATATGGCTTTCATTGTCGCAATTGGCGTCGATCCGGGTCCTAAGAACGATTACATGTTCACTTTTGCTCTTGCGGTGCCCAAACCCGTGAATGCGGCCGGCGGAGGCAGTCAAAGTCCCACCAATAAAAAATTAATTACCGTGTACACGGTAGAAAGCTCAAACATCGCATCTGCTTTAGTTGCAAGTCAAAGCTTTATCGCCCGCAGGCTGACGCTTATTCATGCAAAAGCGTTTATTTTTGGCGAAAGCATCGCCCGCAAAGGTCTCATGCCGATTCTGAGCGAAGTTGTACGCAATCGCGAGTTTCGCCGTTCGATGTACGTGATGACGACACGGGGCGATGCCGAAACCTTTATCCAAAACATTTTACCGACCACTGAAACCGATATTAGTCTCTGGATTGAACTCGAATTGGATCCCAATGATATGGGCTCCCTCATCCCGATCAAATCCCGCTTCAACGACTTTATCTTGGATATTGAATCCGCTGGGACCGGAGCCATTACGATTCAAGCCTCTCCCCGGCTCGATATCCGCAAAGGTCTTTCCCAGATGCCTGCTGAGGGAAGCGATTCTTCCAGCTCCGGTACGTCGCAGCCCATCATTGGAAAACAAAATGCCGGCAAAATCCGAAGGTACGGTGAAATTCCTCTAGAATTTTATGGCTCCGCCATATACAAGGGCAGTAAGCTCGCAGGCTTCCTTGACGGTTCAGAGACACTTATCCTGAATATGCTAACCGGCAGTTTTAAGAAATCCATTTGGGATTTCCCTGACCCTTCGGACAGCAGCCTGAATATCAGCATGATCGTAAGCCCTGAGAAACAAACCCGCATGCATGTAAAGCGGAATAATGACAAAGTTCATATCGCCTTTGATATCGACATGGAAGGAGACTTGGTTAGCGTTCAATCCAAAGTAGACTACACAAAGCCCGAGAACACTAAGAAACTGGAACGCTTAGTTCAAAAGCAGCTGCTGGAACAATCCAACCAATTGATCAGCAAGCTGCTGCATAAATGGGAAAGCGATTGTTTCCGAATCAACAACTATCTCAAATCGTCTTTCTCCACCCTCCAAGAATGGGATGACTTCAACTGGAGAGAACATATTAAGGACGCCCAATATGAGGCGAACGTCAGCTTTAAAATGCGCAGGTACGGTGATCAAGTAGGTCCCGCTATTGAGGGAGATGCTGCGCGTGATTGAGATTCTTATGCATTTTGGCCCAACCGCATTTTTTTCTCTTTGGGGCAGCGTCTACATCGGAAGTCTTGTCCCTTCGCTCTGGAAACAGAGAAACTACCGGGGCGCGGTTGGCATCGGTCTGCTTGCTGGCATGACCCTTTTTCTCCCTACCGTATTGGCAGTTTTCAGATAAATGTTGTTCCATGTATAAGACTTCCTTACACTCCACAAACTACGATTACACCACAAGAAGGAGTGATTAGATCATGGCTAACAACAGTAATACTTTAGTAGTACCTCAAGCAAAGGGAGCTTTGAACCAAATGAAATATGAAGTTGCTCAAGAGTTGGGCATTCAACTTCAACCGAACGGCTACAATGGACACCTCGCTACGCGTGATGCAGGTTCCATAGGTGGCCACATTACGAGACGCCTTGTCCAAATTGCGGAGCAGCAATTACAAGGCTACAGCCGCTAATCATTGTAAAAAGCGAAGTCGCCTGGGAGCCCCCGGCGACTTTGCTTTTTTTTATTGATTCAATAATTGCACCAGGCGGTGAAGGTGGTCGTTATCCTCTTTCGTAAATTCCAAACCATACCGGTTCCTGTTATTCTCTACTTCTTCCTTCCAAACGATATAGCCAAATACACGGATGATTTCAGTGAAAACCTCAATCTCAAATTCAAAAATAATGTCTTTACTTACCGCTAAAGCTAAATGTGTTAAGAATTGAAGTCCCTGAGCCCCGATATCTTCAAGCACCACCTCTGTCTTCCCTAAACTCAGCTCCTTGTCTTTGATTTTAATGATCGTCATTTGTGCGCCTATTGGGAAAATAAGCTGATCCTGAAAATAGTTCTGCCTGGTATCGGTCCCCATCCGTTGATTGATTTGGCTAGGAATCAGCACCTCTTTTGCTAACAGATTTTTAAATTCGTCAATCGGGACTGGTCTGCTAAATAAGTATCCTTGAATTTCATCACATTCATGTTGTTTTAAAAACATCAGCTGCTCCATGGTTTCGACACCTTCAGCAACAACTTTCAGCCCTAAACCTTGAGCCAAATGGATAATTGATTTTACAACGGCAGCATTAGAAGGGTTGGTTGTTACATCGCGAATAAAATACTTGTCAATTTTTAATACGTCAGCGTTGTACTGCGTTAAATAAGCAAGCGAAGAATAGCCTGTACCAAAGTCATCTAAAGATACTTTAATGCCGAGTGCCTTTAGCTCCGAAATGGTTGACTCAACTAATTTTTGATTTTCCAGAATGGAGGTTTCGGTGATTTCGACTTCAAGCCAATGGCCATCAACCTGTGTTTCCTCCAGTATTTGCTTTAAACTTTGGATAAAATTTTTGGATAAAAACTGACGGGCGGACACATTGATCGAAATGGGCACAAAAGAAATTCCTTCCGATTGCCAGGATGTGATCAGCCTGCAAACGGTCAGCTCCACCCAATGCGTAAGGGGAAGGATTAAGCCCGTGTCTTCGGCCAGGGGGATAAATTCCGCCGGCGATAACATTCCCCATTCCGGATGGTTCCAACGGACCAAGGATTCCGCACTCACAATTTTCCCTGATTTCAAATCGATTCGCGGTTGAAAATACAATTCCAGCTTATTGTCATGGATGGCTAACCGGAGATCTTTTTCCAATGTGAATCTTTTGAAACTGTCAATATCCATGATGGGGTTATACAACGTATACCGGTTTCCCCCTTTTTCTTTTGACCGGTAAAGGGCTATATCTGCATTTTTCACCAATGTTTGCGCATCCATTCCATGCTGTGGGTAAAAACTGATACCTAAACTCGCCGTAATATAATGCTCATAATCATCATTCAGAAAAGGGCTTGCTTCAATATGTTTAATGAGGTTGTCCGCAAGCTTCTCCACGGCTTCGTTGTTTTCGAACTGCTTTTCCAGCACAACGGCAAATTCATCCCCCCCTAGACGGGCAACAAAACCTTTATCATCTATATATTGAACCAATCTAACCGAAAATTCTTTGATCAATTGATCTCCCAATCCGTGTCCAAGCGTATCGTTAATATTTTTAAATCTATCCATGTCGATATAAATGAGAGCTATGACGTATTGATTTTCATTCGCTTGCTCGATGAATTGTTCCAGTTTTTTTTCAAAAAATCTGCGATTAGGCAGATCGGTTAAATAATCATGATAAGCCATATGTTCAATAATCTGTTCATGATTTTTTCGCTCCGTAATATTGAATGCGTACCCAATTAAACCTTCTTCCGACGGGAAAACGCTAATCTCGAGCCATTCTTTTGTCGGTTCATAGTAATCCTCGAAAATAACGGGAATTTGCTCTGCCATCGCCTTATGATAATTATGATAAAATTTGGTGCCCACAGCTTCGGGGAGCACATCCCAAATATTATTTCCAATAAGTTCGTCGCGTGTTTTTCTTACAAAATACTCCATCGACTTATTGGTATATTTTAAGTGCCAATTCCGGTCTAAGATTAGAAAACCATTCGTAATATTGTCGAGAATCGATTCGCTTGACGGCAGGTCAATTTGATAATGAATGTGATCTTCAGGATCTTTTTTGGATGCTCTCTTTTTAAAAAATTTCATTGAATGTACCATCACCTTATATCTTCTAGTATGAATAACTTGCAAAAAAAAAGCAGCTTACTCGTATACTTACCGAGCAAGCCACTTTTGTTGGACGAAACAGCGTTGAAGTGGTATATCGGTAGCTGGCTGACATGGGATTGACTCCTTTAGTCCCTATAGCTTTGCGTCCCCATTTTTTAATGGGTTTGCCTTTATCAATTAAAAAACTGCATGAATATGTCATTACTATATTAGGTCTTTTTTCCCATTATTACAATATAGCATGACTATTCTCATAGATCATTTCCCATATTCTTGGCATTTCCTAATAAAAAAAGCCCACTCTGTGCGGTTGCAAGAGTGGGCTTGACTGCGATTTTTTGCTGATTATTCCAAATTGGCATGACGGCCGAACAGGGTTGTGGAATCGTACCCTTTTTTCTCCATTAACCGCAGGATGACCGCGTCAAAAAATAACAAAAGCGTCTGTTCAAATAACGAGCCCATAGGCTGTATCGTGGAGTATTGGCTATTCGACTTATCTTTGGGAGAGCCGGGAAGCTTGACCGTTAGGTCCGCCAGCTGCCCAATCGTTGATTCCGGGAATATCGTCACTGCCGCGACAGTCGCCTGCAAGCTTTTGGCTTTCTCTCCCATGGCGATAAGACTTCTGGTTTCTCCGGAACCCGATCCCATGAGGAGCAAGTCGCTCGCTGTTACGTTAGGCGTGATCGTCTCTCCCACAACGTAAGCGTCCATTCCCATATGCATCAGCCTCATGGCAAAAGCTTTGGCCATCAAGCCGGATCTGCCGGCCCCGGCTAGAAAAACCTTGCTGGACGCCAGCATTCGCTCAACAAGCAGATCAGCTTGCACGGCATCCAACCGGTGGGCTGCCTGCTGCAGCTCCTCAAGGATGAGGGCTGCATACTCATTCGTTCTCATCGGCGTTAAGATCCTTGTTTGATCAACTTCTGCATCTCAGCGGCAGCGGCCTGCTTGTCTTCTTGTCCGGTAATTCCTCCGCCGACAATAACAAGATCCGGGCTCGCTTGGATGACTTCCGGCAGCGTGCTTAATTTAATGCCTCCGGCAATCGCTGTTTTGGCCTGCTTGACAACACGCTTGATCGTCAATAGATCTTCAAAGGAATTTTTACCGACAGCCTGCAGATCATAACCTGTATGCACACAGATGTAATCCACGCCAAACGCGTCGATTTCTTGCGCACGCTGCTCAAGATTTTTCACGGAGATCATGTCCACCAAAATTTGTTTGCCTTGTTTCCGCGCTTCTTCAACAGCGCCTTTGATCGTCATGTCTTCCGAAGCTCCCAATACGGTAATAATGTCCGCTCCTGCCTCGGATGCTTTCATGACTTCATAACCGGCAGCGTCCATAATTTTCAAGTCAGCCAGCACTCTCAAGTTTGGAAAAGCTTCTTTGATTTCCTTAACGGCGCGAAGCCCTTCATTAATGACAACCGGGGTGCCGATTTCGACGATATCTACATAAGGCTCCACTTCTTTCACCAACTGTTTGGCTTGTGGGATGTTGACAAGATCTAACGCTAATTGAAGCTCCATGGATGAGTCACTCCTTCTATTATGTTGTTCACGGAGCCTATTGTACGCCGATACTTTTCAAAAAGGAAGTACGCACTATTTGGTGACGTAGTACCCATTTGGATACTATGGACGACATTTTTAAACCTCAATCCGTTCCTGGTGCTTCTCTCCCCAATTGGCCATCACATGCAGCACGACCTCCATCGTTTGGCCATATTCCGTTAAGGAATACTCGACTTTCGGGGGCACTTGAACGAAGACTTTCCGGTGGATAATACCGTCATCCTCTAATTCGCGAAGCTGTTGGGTCAGCATTTTTTGCGTGATATCCGGCATCCCCCGTTTTAATTCGCCAAAGCGTTTGACACCGTCCATCAGATGGCATAGAATGACCAGCTTCCATTTGCCGCCAATCACTTTCAAGGTCATTTCTACCGAGCTCTTAAAGCGTTGATCTCCCATAGGGTAACGACTCCTTCGTATACGATTATTATTCATCTTAATTGGCGCAACTTTCAGTTGCAAACAGCCTTTGATCCAAACCTGTGAATTTATTTTAATTTTGCCGGCTAGACATTTCTCCAAGTCATTCCGCTCCATTGGAATATGATAATAAACAGATCAGTAAGACGTATGTTTAGTAAATTTCCAAAATGAGGTGCTGTCATGTCAGCGTACCGCGGGAGATCAATAAGCAGTAAATGGGTCAAAACAAAGGTTCTCTTATTGAACAAAGAACTTCGGAATTTTGTCCCTGATACAAAAATCTACAATCAAGCAAACCTGCTTGCGATGCTAAATAAACATAAGATGGTTTATGTCAAACCAACGACAGGCTCTGCCGGCAATGGCGTTATCCGCGTAGAAAAAACAAAGCATTACAGCTTTCAAAACAGACAAACCATAAGAACTTTTCCTACGTTCCAAGGTTTATTTACGGCTCTAAACAAATCCAAGCTAAACAGAAACTATATGATCCAACAAGGCATTCACCTGTTGAAACATCACAATCGAATATTCGATATACGCATCATGGTCCAGAAAACGCCAAAAAAAACGTGGGAAGCTACCGGGTATATCGGCCGGGTTGCTCATCCGCGCAAAATCGTAACGAACTTTCATAATAGCGGCAAACCGCTGCCGTTAGAATTGCTGCTGGGCTCCTACTTACAAAACAAGAAAAAAGATGATTATATCACATTCTTGCGCCAGCTGAGCTATAAAATCGCCGTGCATTACCAGAAGGTTTATCCTGGATTCAAGGAAATCGGTATTGATTTCGGCGTCGATAAAAAATTGAAGCCCTGGGTATTGGAAGTGAACACTGCACCGGATCCCTTTATATTCAACCAACTGAAAGAGAAAAAAATGTTCTTCAAAGTGCTGCGTTATGCACGGGCAAACGGCCGATTTTTGCCTGCCAGACGGCGGCGCAAGTAGGTTGGTTTCGCATCAAAATAAAAACACCTTCAATCCCGGTTACCCGGTGAAATTGGAGGTGTTTATTTGTGTTTTATCGGGAGAGCCGCCGCTGCGCAGCCATTCGCTTTACTCCCATTACGCCAATGGCGGCTATCCCCGCCGCGACAATGATCCACAAGGGATGATGGAAGTGCAGATGGTAGTGGCGCCAAGCTTTATCCAGTTTTTGACCGAGGAGAACAATGACTAAGATCCAAGCCAAGGCTCCAGCGTAAGAAATACACATAAATTTGATGTACCGCATTTTCGTTGCCCCGGCAATGAAGGGAGCCGCATGCCTTAACCCGGCTACATAGTAGCCGATCAGAAGCACAATTGCACCATACTTTGTAAACTGCTCCGCCCACTTCTCCAAACGGCTCTCGGAAATACGAATCCATTTGGTTACCTTGCTGATTCGTTTGAGCCCAATGCTTTGTCCAAGCAGGTAATTAAGCGTCATTCCAGCACTAGCCCCAAGCCAAGCAAAGCCGATAATACCGCCGATATGAAGATTGGCTTTAACCGCTATATAGCCTGCACCTAAAAGAATTATCTCGATCGGCAGCGGTATGCCGACGATTCCGATGAAAAGTAAAACAAATATGCCTGCATATCCGTAATGGCTGATTAATGTGATCATGGAATGATGATTCATCTTTCTTCACCTGCCTCATATAGATCGTATCACAATTAAGAAAAAAGAGCATGAGAGGAAGATGAGAAAAAATGATTTCATTCCATGTTTGTTGTCAAGGTCTTTTTGCTCATCAGATTCTCACGGTTTTCTAATTATCGGCCTCCGAGCGTGATCTGTCCTCGTCTTTCTCCACGATTGGTAATCTCTAGGTCCTTCCGGATGTGATAAGGTTATCCCAGGTGGAAGCCTAAAACACGATCCTGAAGGAGGATGTCCAATCATGAACAACATGAAAAAGAACCGCCTTAGTAAATCGCTATTAGGAATTACACTTAGTGTATCCTTACTTGCCTCAGCGAATCTTTTCGTGGGAACGCAATCCGCACATGCAGCGGGCAGCACGGCTTCAATAACAGCAGCTTCTACAGCCGTATCGGGGAAAGCTAACAGCATTATCTCTACAGGTGAACAGTATCTTGGGGTAAAATATTCATTCGGATCTCAGAAAGGCCGAACAAATACCTTTGATTGTTCGTCTTTTACACAATATGTATATGGCAAGAATGGGATCAATCTCCCTCGTTCATCTAAGCAGCAATCACAAGTAGGCACTTATGTTCCAAGAAGCCAGCTTCAACCCGGAGATCTTGTCTTCTTCTATTCCCCTATTCACCATGTCGGTATCTATATAGGGAATGGGAAAATTTTGCACACGTACGGCAGTCCTGGCGTTACGATTTCTGATATGAACTCCGGTTGGTGGAGCAGAAATTACAAAACAGCCCGCCGCGTCATTAACTAAACGGATTATTAACGAAAGCTCATTACCTTATAGTTTAACTCATTCGTCATCTTTTCATCCCTCAAAAAAACCTCCTTCTATGATTTTGAAGGAGGTTTTTTATGAGTTTGGCCTAAATCGAGAGTGAAAGAGCGCGTTCATTCATGCTAAGCATCATATCCGTTACGATATGTTCAGCAGCTTGGCTCCGCTGCATTGCTCGCATACGTTCCCTGATTTCTTCCTGCAAGCTTGGATTCCTTATTAACGCGTTAATTTTATAAGTTAATTCTTCCAAATAAACGGAAATCGAAGCAATTCCACGACTAGTAAGATATAAGGCATTTTCTTTCTCCTGTCCGGCATAGGGCTTGTAGATGAAGATCGGCAGATGCTGGACGATCGCTTCCGTCAACGTTAACCCTCCTGCCTTCGTTACAATGCAAGCTGCCCGGGACATCCATTCATGAATATTGTCTACATACCCAAGAATAGTAACCCCCGCAGAAAGGGCAAAATGATCTTTAAGCCTAAACATCAGCTTCTCATTGCGGCCACAAACTACGACCAACTGACAATGTTCCAGATAGGACAAGCTCGTAATCATATCCTCAATATAGCTGTTGACCCCGCTGTCTGACGCCATAATCAGGATGATTTTCTTTGGATGCGTATCCGCGGTGCTCATCGCCTTTGCGAACTCTTGCCGTACGGGAATGCCGCTTACCTCAATGCGCTCTTTACTGATCCCTTTGAAAATGATTTGTTGTTTCAACTCGTCCGTAGCCACATAATATTTATCCACATTCGGATGCAGCCAACTGGCATGTAAAGCATAATCCGTCAGTACCGTGACATTCCTTATGCCCATTGAACTGCACACATCCGGCGACGCTCCGAACGGAAACGTGTTTACAACGACATTAGGACGCTCTTTGTGAATAAGTTCTCTTAACTTCTTTTTGCCCAGAAAGGTCATGGATCTCTGGAATAGTGCGGTCCGCTTGGATTCGCGGGTTAAGTAGTAGCTCCAGCCATAATAATCGAGACCTATGCGTGAGCTTTTGGTGCTTTGGTTAACAAGCGATGTTGTAATGAGATTGATGACGGGGTGGCCTTCTTTCATCAGATCGACGATTTTGACATGTTCGATACCTTGCTTCAAACATTGCTGCAGCAGCGCTTTGGACGCTTGAAGATGCCCGTTGCCATAGCTGGCGGTAAGAATTAATACGCTAGGATTCATACTCATGTTTAAAAGAAACCACCTTTCGTCATATGCTTGTTATAACCGGAAACGATAACCGGCTCCCCAGACAGTTTCAATGAATTGTGAGTTGGAAGGGTCTATCTCTATCTTTTCTCTTAATTTACGTATATGAACCGTCACCGTCTGGGAATCTCCCATTGCATCCAATCCCCAAATGCGTTCAAAGAGATGGTCCTTGCTGAACACACGATTCGGATTGATGGCCAAAAAATAAAGCAAATCAAATTCCTTCGTCGTCAGGTTCATTTCCTGCTCATGCACGAAAACCCGGCGGGAACCGTAATCGATTAAAAGTCCGTGTATGCGAATTTCTTCCTTGTTTTCTTTCGTTCCTATTAATCGCTCATACCGTGCCAAATGCGCTTTGACTCTCGCCACAAGCTCTCCGGGCTTAAAAGGCTTCGTAATATAATCATCCGCTCCCAAACCAAGACCGCGAATCAAATCAATATCCTCTTTTTTGGCCGTAACCATCAGAATCGGAATTTGATATTTCTCGCGTACTTGCTTGCACACCTCAAACCCGCTGATTAAGGGGAGCATGACATCTAGAATAATTAAATCATAATCGCCGCTGAGTCCCAGCTTCAACCCTTGCTCGCCATCCGTCGCAATATCGGCTTTATAACCGCTCACTTCCAAATAATCTCTTTCCAGTTCAGCAATCAGTTGCTCGTCTTCTACGATTAATATTTTTTTCATAAATGTTCACCGTCTTTATGCCTTCTGAGCGGCAAATTGATTGTTAGGCAAGTCCCTTCGCCTTTCACACTTTTCGCTTCAATCGTCCCTCCATGACCTTCGATCATTTGTTTCGAGATCGCAAGCCCCAGACCGCTCCCGCCATTGTTGCTGTTTCTGGACGGATCTGCACGGTAGAAACGGTCAAAAATATGAGGCAGCGCCTCGGCATTCACACCTGCACCGTTATCTGCAATTTCAATGACGACATGCGATCCCGTCGTTCTGGCCTGCAAAGTAATTTGCTTCTCTGTTTTATTCATATATTTCAAGCAGTTGTCCACAATATTAGAAAAAACGCGTCTTATTTTATCCCGATCAATAGAGACCTGTATCTGCGGCCCCAACGCGATTTCCGATTTATATAGAACGCCTTGTTTGCCAAGTTCAAAATCAAGTTCTTCTGACCAGTCCCTTAAAAATGATCCGAAATCAACGATTTCAAAAAGAAAAGGAACGCGTTTCAAGTCCAGTTTGGAATACAGAAATAATTCATCGATTAAATGATCCATCTCTTCCGCTTTGGACGATATGATCTCAATATATTTTCGTCGCTTATCCGGTGTATCGGCAATGCCATCGCCTAGCCCGTCTACATAGCCTCTAATGGCTGTAAGTGGAGTCCTGATGTCGTGTGAGATGTTGGAAATAAGCTCTTTGCGGTTTTCTTCATACTGAATTTGAGTCTGAATGGATTCATGCAATTGTTGGCGCATTTGTTCAAAAGCTATGCTGAGCTGACCGATTTCATCCTTGCTTGTGATCTGCACCTGGAATTCCAGGTCGCCTGATTGAATTCTTTTCATAGCGTTCTTTAGTTTCCGCAGCGGTTGGATGATGCTTCTTGAAACAAAATAAGTAAGCAGCGAGTGCGTAAGTATCAAGATGATCAGTAATGTAATAAAAAGAGCAGGAAAAAACTTTTGCGTAAAATTAACGATCGGATTCACTGTCGTCACGATGAACACACTGCCTGCTTGTTGTTCCGAATCATAAAAATCGAAGAAGTTAACTTCCAACAATTCTTTCCCGTACCGCTTCGCATCTTCTCGTTCCGGATGCCCGGGATGTTTGAACGCAGGCAGCTGCTGAAGGATGTCCGTCCCTTGCAAGGTTGGAGAAACATAGATAAACGTATTATTTTTGCGTACAACAAGCTTTGAATTATTTAGGAGCAGCTCTTGATCCACATCTGCCAGATACGTTGATTCCGCTAAAATAGAAGGATTTTTCTCCGATGTTCGCTTCAGGTCTTTAAACGTATGCTCCACATTCTGATTCTCGAATAGTCCGACGCCTGTATGCAGCTGATCCCGGATACTTTGGAAGTCGCCGCGAAATACAACGACTAAAAGAACAGCCGTAATCATCATCATAACGAGCGGTATTAGCAGCATGGCTGCGTAGGAAAGCAATAATTTCAGACGAATAGACATGAGCGATTCCCCGTTTTTATACTTCTTTTCGATCAAATTTATAGTAGCCAAGTGCCAGAAACAACATGCAGCTGGAAAGAAGGAACAGCGAAGATGTCATAAGCTTACCCGCGGAAACGGTTGGACTGAGCCATAACATATGCCAATCCGTATAAGAAGCAGGCGAAAAAGCAGCAATGGAGCTGAGCAAGAACGGAGCCAATTTAGCCGCCGCATATAATACGAGCGAAAAGACCATAAAGCTGCTCGCGCTTTTGAAAAACTGAGAAACGAGCACAAACATGGCGGACAAAGCAATCATGGACACAAAAGCAGCCCCATATGCCTTTATCATATGAATAGATTCGACGAGACCGGCCGATGTTCCCGCCAAAATATTGCAAATACATGTAATTATTCCAAGTAAAATCAAAATTCCAGCTATACCCGTGCCTAGAGCAGCAACTTTCGTGCCGAATACTTGAACGCGTGAATTCGGGCGCAGCAAGGCAAGCTTCAACGTTCTGGACGCCACTTCACCCGGAAACAAATCGCCGGTGATCGTTAAGATAAAAAGCGGTATCCATATGCTTGTGTAAATGGTTAACATCTCGATCGGAAAGGACTGGCTTACGGCTATAAACCCCAGGACGGGCTTTAAGGCACTCAGTGAGATGGCCAGCACGACCGGAAGAATCACTGAAAATATCGCAAACATAACAACTTTTTTCCGGTACAACAGCAAATAGAGCTCATTGAAATAACCCGCGCGCCATTTATGCACAATCCTTCTCCTCCCTGTAAAGCTGTAATTCATCAATATAAAACTGTTCTAAGGATTGATTGCTTTCCAGCAGCTCGGATACGTATCCCTCTTTTTTCAAATGTCCCTCTACAACGATGCCCACCCGATTACAAAGCTGTTCCAGCTCATGAATCATATGACTTGAGATTAAGAAGGACGTCCCCTTTTCTTCGGACAGCTGTTTGATTAACTTCCGAAACATGACGGTTCCTTCGATATCCAAGCCGTTCGTAGGCTCATCCAAAATGACAAATTTCGGCTCCGGCAGAATAGCCGCTGCAAGCGCGAGCTTTTGTTTCATCCCTGTCGAATAGCCTTTTATTTTCTCTTTGCGAACTTTGAGCAGGCCGACAAGATCCAAGACTTCTTCTATCCGTTTTGGAGTGACTGCAGGATAGAACCGAGCGACGAGCTCCAAGTACTGCCAAGCGCTTAGAAACTCATGAAAATCCGCCGATTCTATCATGCTCCCAACATGCTCCATACCTTGAACGAACTGTTCAGCCAGATTGGCATTAAACAAAGAAATCGTTCCTTGATCAGGGCGTATCAAACCGGTTATCAGCTTAAGAAATGTTGTTTTGCCAGCACCGTTCGGCCCTAGTAAGCCATATACGTCACCTTCATGCAGCTGCAAACTTATATCATGAATGCCTCTATGATTGCCATACACTTTGGTCAAATGAGCCGTTTCTAAAATGATGTTCATCTAGACTCCTCTTTTCATAAGAGATATAGCAGACAGGCTTAAGACATGGAAACCTGTCTGCAATGACCTTACAATCAACTACTCGTTATTGCCGCGTTGTTTTCCATGGTGATCTTGCTTCAACGCTTGTACGGTTTTACCGGCAAGATCAATGGTTTCAGGCGACGTGCTGTTAAAGCCGGACAAATCCGCTTGAAGGTGAAGGCTCACTTGATGCGCAGCTCCGCTGTCATCTTTACCGGAGATCGTTAAATCCGCTTCTTGATGAGTGATATAATTGCTAGCATTTACCATTGCCTTGATCGATACTTTTTCAATTTTAATATCTTGTGTCAACTGCGGAGCTGCATTTTTCAGGAAATCTTCTTGGAATGGCAGCTTATTTGCGTTTGACGTATCATCCTTCTTCTCAGCGTCATTCTCTGCCTTCGTCGCTTCTTTTATCGCAATTGGCGCTAAAGCATTAACTACGGCAGGAATTTGTGCGTTATCCAGCTGAATGGCAATTTCTTTCGTTCCGTCCGAGTTTGCATCTACGGCAACGAAGTCCTTCAAATTACCGACCAGAGCATCAATGACCGTTTCTACTTGCTGAGGAATTTCTGTCTCATTGAGCTTTTTCTCGTCCTTATGCTTCTTCGCACCTTCTTGTTTCACATAATACACATCGCTGGCGCTTGATTTAAGTACGGTTTGATCCTTTTCCTTATAAAAACTGAGTGATTGAGGCGTACCGTTTGCTACAACCTCTGCATTTCCGCTCGCCGTTTTCGTATCCAGGCTCATTTTGAAGCTTCCGTTTGCACTTACAAGCACGTTTCCGTTGTCTTGCAAGGCCGCAGCCGCTTGTACGGCTACATTTTGAACCGTTTTGGTGTTTTTAAGCGCGGATTTATATGCGTCATACCCCGATGTACTCGCCAATGCACTAAACCCGGTTGTCACCATGACAATACCGCTAACTCCTACAGCGCTGCCTAACATTAACCATTTCTTCTTCATGATTTCCTCTCCTTCTCAGGGATCTTTAGTGGGCTTACAACAACATCATAGTCATTAAAAATGAAACGCTTGTGAACCGTTTCTTAAATCTTTCTTAACTCTCTTTTTGTAAAAGAAAAGAGGCTGTCCCATAAGTCATAGAAATGACTGAGGATAGCCTCTCATTTTTTGTAAACAAAAAGAAACCGTTCTTTG
>NZ_JBYTBS010000088.1:0-18025 GCF_058789495.1 Paenibacillus sp. FW126-R14
GGGGATATTCAGTATGTCTTTTAATTCATTAAGGAATAGGATTTTAAATGCTCGATTTAAATTAAAAAATGGGTATTTTTTTGCGTTTCCCAAATTAAATGAAATGCATATTCGAAAGGGATATTATAGCGAAAGTTTAGTATGCATAAAAAATTCGGAAGACGAAAACTGGATTTCCAACTTTTTTGGTAAATTAGATGGAATTAATACAATCGAACAACTACTTCCATTAGTTCCAACCGATAAACATGAGGATGTAATCAAATTAATAGTTGCCTTATGGAAAGAGTACTTGATAGATTACCCAGCTGTTAAACAAATGGCAGATAAGAACCAGGTAGAAGATAGAGAGGTAGCAGGATGGTATGGTTCAATTTTACAGGATGTTAATATATTGTTGTTGGGTTCTGGGAGCATCGGTAGTCGAATTTCTGTTGGTTTAATACAACAAGGTGTTGGACAAATGACTGTATTAGATTTTAATGGAGTAAGTGAGTCGGATATCCGTCTATCCCCTGCTTTTATGTATTCAAAGAAAGATGAAGGACGTGCAGAAGCATTGGCTTCATTTATAAATAAGATGTGTAGTGAGGAACGTGTCCGCGGAATAAGTATTGCACATGATAATGATAGTTTCTTAGAGTCTCTTATTAGTAAATCTGATTTTGTTATTGTTGCAATAGATTCTTTTTCTCCTAATTTGTATGAAAAAGTTAATGAAATAGCAATAAAACAATTAAAACGATGGTCAATGATACTGAATGATGGTTGGGATGTTTACATTGGACCTACATTTATCCCCAGACAATCAGGATGTTACAATTGTTTTGAAACACAAAGAATTAAGTTAATGAAGAATGCGAGATCCTACAGTGAGCATGTAGATTTATTGAAAAATGGTGGAGAGGTCCCAACTAAAATTGGAAATCCAGCTTTTTCTGATATTGCTGCAGGCTTATTAGTTTCAGATATTCCTAATCTCTTATCGGTTATGCCAATACAAATAGAGCTAGGTAGTAGCATCACATTAGGTAGACAGGTTCACTTTAATATGAGGAATTTTGATGCTTCTATTAATACTGTAATAAGAAACCCAAGATGTTCTGTATGTAGTACAACCTAGTTTTAACCCGAACATATAAGGTATTGAAACGATTCTTTGAGGTGAATTGTTGCGTTGGAGAAGATATTAAGGGAGCTAAATAATCAAAATTTTTGAGCCTCAGAGCGTGAAATGCGCCTGGGTTTTTCTTTATTCGCGGAGTATGGGGTAAATTTCAAAAAAAGCGAACACATCCAATGAAAAAAACTCGACAGCATGAGCTACCGAGTCAAATATGTTCAAGTCCTGCATTTTCTTACTTCACGAATCAACGTCAGATTTCGGTCTTCCATTTGTGAAGTCTTCCTGTATTGTTCCAACAAGACACTGAAATTGCTAATTCTGCTGAAATAGCGGAATCAAGTTCCCATCATTTATTCTGCAAAATCATCGTCCACAAGTCCGATTGATCATAGCCAAGCCGCCAAGCCGCGACACCGGCAATGTCGTACTTTTTCGCGATATCCAAGCGGGCTTTGACGGTAGCGGCATCTTCCAGCCAGAACACATAGGTGAATCCGCCTTCCTGGTACTCCATCCGGTATTGCCCGAAGGTGCTGTCCCAAGTTTGCTTAACGGATTTGGAAGCAAGCAAAGCGGGAATATCCTTCATCAGCACGGTCCGGTTGCTTTGCAGCGCTCCTGCCGAGTCCAGTTTCCATTCGCGTACATAGTAAGGAATGCCCAGGATGATTTTGTCCCGGGGGATTCCGTACGAGAGAAATTCTTGAATTCCTCCGTCCGTCCACGGAAGACCGGCAACCGAGCCGGCGGACGTGCTGCCGCGGTAGAACTGGTCATAAGCCATAATGACGACGTAATCCACGATGCCGCCGAGCTTCTCATGGTCAAAGGCGGAAAGATGGTTCCATTTGATGCTGCCGCGCGGAAGATCGATGGAAATCACGAGGCTGCGCGTGTGGGCGTATGTCGTTAGCTTGGAAATGAAAGCTGTAAATGCGCTGCGATCCGATCCTGCCAAGCTTTCGAAATCGACATTGATGCCGGGTACGCCAAGCTGTACGGAACGATCCACCAAACTTTTGATGAATTTATCCTGGGCAGCGCTGTCGCTAAGAAATTGTGTCGTCAAGCTCGCGTTGAACTGGTTGGAGACGAGCGGGTACACGGTGTAGCCGTTTTTTTGCAGCCAAGCGACGGTATCGGGATTAGAACTGTCTTTGAGATTGCCCGCAGCGTCTGCAAGTTCGAAATAGCTCGGTGAATCTACGTCCAGCCCGATGGTGTTGGTCACTTGAGATTTGATGCTTTCGCCGCCGGACAGACCGTTCCAGCCCCAGACCTGCAGCTTTTTGAAATTATCCCACAATATGCGGTGTTCAAGCGTTTGAATGGAACTGTTGCTGTACTGCACACTGTAGTTTAGCGCATCGGGAAGATTTTTGTATTCACCGATCAGCGAGGCGTTCTGAAATACTTGATAGGATGCATAATTGTTCCAGATTTTATGGCCGTCCATAAAGATGGACGCGTGTCCCCAAAGTTTTGCATAGTCAGCGGCTTCATCTAATGAAGTAAAATCCTGAAGGAAAGTGTCGTTTTGGAATACTTTATAAGTTTTAAGATTGCTGTAAACCGTTTTATTCGTGTTTTTATTGACAACGGTTGAGTTGCCCCATTTCAAGGCTTCGTTTACCGCATCTTCCAACGAGGCGAATTCCCAATTGTCAGCGGAAAATGTGCCTTGGAACACCTTGTACAGCAGTTCGCCGGAGCGCAGCGATTTCTTATCGTCGTCCGAAAGGTTGTCCCAAACCCATTTGCGGCTGTTCAAATCGATAATGTGAGCGCCACCCCACTTTTTCGCTTCGGAAATGGCATCATTTAGGGTTTGAAATTTCCACGAATCCAGTGTAATTTCATTTTGATACACTTGAAACCGGGGATAATTGTTCCACACCCAACCGGTGGACTGAAGATCGCGAACACTGGCATTGGACCATTTCTTTGCCTCGGCGATGGCCGCATCCAGCGTGGCGAATTGCCATTCGGGCAGTGTGGCGTCTAATTGATACACCTGATATCGGGGGAAATTGTTCCACAGCCATTTGCGAGTGCCAATCTCCTCCACATAACTGTTGGAAAAGCCTCTGGCAAACGCTTCGGCTTGTTTATAGTTGGCAAATTCCATGAGTACTTGATTATACTGATAAACGCGGTATTTCGTTGTTTTGTCTGTTCCGCTTGCTGCGCCTGCTGCAAGGACGGCCTGAGGTATCGTTATCGACAACAACAGGCTGCCGGTGAGCATCCATTTTCCAATCTTCATGTTTCACGCCTCTTTCTATTAAACTACTTTATTGGACGTAGCGGACGATAGATTGGTTGCGATGGAAAATGGTAGAAATGCAAGATAAAGCAATTCCATGTTGGACGATGGATCAACTTTCGAGTAACATGAGGTATACATAGTCATTATCGTGACCAGAACAAAATGGAGGAACGACCTATGAATCAGTATCCGGAAGCATATATCGAATACTTATTGTATTTTCATGCGGAGCGGGATTATTTTGAATGTCATGAAGTAATGGAAGAATATTGGAAGGAACATCCGACGGATGAACGCAGCAGAACCTATGTCGCGCTGATTCAGATTGCCGTGGGGATGTATCATATTCGCAGAGGCAACCGTACGGGAGCTGTGAAAATGCTGCAAAGCGCAGAGCGGAATGCGCAAGCCGAACATGTGCAATCGCTCGGGCTCGATGCGGAGAAGCTTGTACAGCTAATAGGGGATACTTGGGCTTCAATTGAACGCGACGGCTACCTGTATCAGGATATTAATTTGCCGCTTGCAGATGCGGAGTTAATTGCGTTATGCCTGGCCGAATGCGGACGGAAAGGGCTTACTTGGCAGGCGCCGAGCCGGATGGACGATGTCGAGTTGATCCAGAAGCATACGCGAAGAGACCGAACAGATGTGATCGAGGAAAGAGCAAGACAACAGCAAATCCGTAAGGAAAAGGGTGGCGCCTAGTGAGCTCGGAAGGAAAAGTACTTGTCGTAGATGATGAACCGAATATTGCAGAGGTCGTCAGATTGTATTTGGAGCATTCGAATTATGAAGCCATTTTGCTGCCGCGTGGGCAGGATGTGCTGCGTACGATTGTAGAAGAGAAACCAAGCTTAGTCTTACTCGACATCATGCTGCCGGATATTTCAGGCTATGAGCTTTGTGAGAAGATTCGGAAGATGGAAGCGCCTCTGCATCAAACGCCGATCATTTTCTTGACGGCCAAAGGGGAGTCCATTGATAAGCTGCGGGGGTTTAACTTGGGTGTTGACGATTATTTGGTCAAGCCGTTCGATCCCAATGAGCTCATTGCCCGAATTAAGGCTGTGCTGCGGCGTACGGTTCAAATACCGGCAGACACGTCGAATTCGCAAAATTCGAATCGTAAAACGCTGGAAATCGGGAATATTGTCATTGATTTGGACCAATACCGGGTCACCGTCGGGGGGAAACGCATCGAGCTTACGCCGAAGGAAATTGAACTGCTGCATTTTCTGACCAGCAATCCAAGTCGTGTATTCACGCGCGAAGATTTGCTCGGCTATGTGTGGAATTTTGATTTTACCGGCGGTACGCGCACGGTTGACGCCCATGTGAAAAATTTGCGCAAAAAGCTGGGACAGCATGATACGTGGAACATTCAGACGCTTTGGGGCATCGGCTACTCTTTCGAGGTGGTTCAGCATGTTTAAGCGTTGGCTTGTCGGGAAATACAACAGTCTTTATCTGAAGATTTTCTTGTCGTTTCTGGCGACCTGTGTGCTGTTTTTTGCGGGATTGTTCCTATTCTGGAACTATTATTTCACGGATCTGTTTTACAAGGACAAAATCGAACTGCTCCAAAAACGCTTTGTCGAGGTTACCCGGTTACTGAATTCTGTTCAGGACGGTACGATTTCAACACGGGAATTGAAATACACCGTACGGATTTTGGGGCGAAGCATCAATGGGCAGGTTTGGCTCGTGGATGATAAAGGCAACATTTTGAACGGTTCCTCGGACAGTGAAGGCAGAACGATTCCGAAACAGATGGACGCGCAATTTATCGATGGACTGCATGGCCGCAGCGGATATGGCATGGTCACTTTACCGACGCCGGATGGAAGAACCCTTAATTTGTTTACGTACCACGCCCCGTATCAATTTAATGGACAGCCCATGGTTATTATTTTGCATTTGCCGGCTGGAGACATTAGCGAAGCTATTTCCGCCGTTCGCGTCAATATCCTGGTTCCCCTTCTGTTTTCACTGCTGGCGGTAGGTTTCATTCTGTATATTATTTCACGAAAGCTCGCCGGCCCGCTTCAGCAAATGAATCGTGCGGCCCTTGAGCTGGCGCATGGCGATTTTACGACCCGGGTGCCGGTTACCTCGCAAGACGAGGTCGGTCAGCTTGCAGCGAGCTTCAATTTCATGGTGGAGCAGCTGGAAGAATGGGAAGGAACGAGGCAGGAGTTTCTGACGAATGTGTCGCACGAGCTCCGGTCACCGCTTACAACGCTTCGCGGTTTCATTGTGGCGATGAACGATAAGATTATTCCCGAGGAGAAATACTCGCATTATCTGCGCATTTGCGATCAAGAGGTACAGCGTCTGCAGCGTCTTGTAACGGATCTATTAGATCTTGCCCGGATCCAAAATGGCGTCGATGTGTTCCGCTTAAGACCTGTAATCATCGCAGAGACGCTGGAAGAATCGCTGGAGTTACTCATGGCACCGATTGCCGTCAATGAAATTGGCCTGCATCTCATTCTTCCTGATCCGGACATTGAGCCTGCTCAAGTTCCGCTCGATCCTGACCGTTTTGCCCAAATCGTGCATAATTTGATCTATAATTCTTTAAAATTCACGCCCAAAGGCGGAACGTTAACCGTCGCTTTGGAACAGTCGGAGCATGAGGTGAATCTGTACATTCGCGATACGGGCACCGGTATGACGGAGGCTGAATTAGCTCGCATTTGGGATCGCTTCTATAAGGCGGATGAAGCAAGGACCTCACGATCCGACGTACCGACGGGAACGGGCCTTGGCCTGACGATCGTCAAGCACCTGGTAACGGGGATGCACGGCACTATTCAAGCCCGCAGCCGGATAGGCGAAGGCACGGAATTCCGTGTCACTTTTCCGCGAATCATGTAGGTATTCACAATTTTTTTACAAGTTAAACAAACTTATTTCATGTTTTGATCGTATCCTGTTCCTATTGGACAGGATTTTTTGTCTTGGAGGTGTATGTATGATGAAGTACACTCGGAAAGTGGCGTTAGGACTAACGCTGATTTCCTTCCTGTTGGGTGGTTGTCAGCCCCATCTGCCTGATCTTGACGCTTCGCAGGCGCCGGAGGCGTCCACTCCAAAGACAGGGCAAATTCTCCCCGAGCAAAGCCCCTCAGAAGATGTCCAAAATCTAAAGGAGATGCAGCTCGTTATGTTGTTTCAAGAACTGCTTCGAATGGATCGGCATGCCAATTTGTCGATAACTGCCAAGCAAGCAGAGGCCATCCTTCCTATCGTTCGTAAAAGCATTAACGAAGGAAGCATGAATGAATCCGAACGCAAACAGGTCCTTGGCGGTTTTACTTTAGAACAAATCGCTTTTCTTGAAGAACAGTCCAAGCAAGAGAAGGCGCGATTAGCAGAGCGTATGGACAATCAGGGGGATGTGCTCTCCTCAGAGGAACGGGAGAAACGGGTGAAAGCTTTTATGCAAATAAGAAAAACGGATCGGCAGTCTCAGTCAGACTTCATTGACCGTGAGCATGCAGAAAACCAATTGGATCCGAAAAGCATGGGGCTCAGTGTGGAGCAGCAGTTAATGGAATTACTCATGTCCAAACTCTAAGGAGGAAGTTACTTCATGAAATGGTATCGCAGTAAGTGGTTCATCGTTATAATCGCGGTAGGCGTATGCGCTGGCGGCACTTATGCTTATTTAGCGAAAGGGAAGAAATCCAAGACAGCGGATGTGAAAGAAGTCACTTTCGAGGTCAAAAAAGGCAATATCCGCTCTTCCGTTTCCGGTACAGCGCAGTTTGAGCCTAAAGATACACAAACGATTTCGATTCCAGTCGATTCGAACATTAAAGTCATTAATTTGAAACGGAACCTAGCGGTAAAATCCGGTGATGTCCTTTTGGAATTGACGAGTACGAGTCTTGAAAGCGATTTGCAGGATGCACAGTTGACTTACGAGCAAACACAGAAGGATCTGAATGCTTTATTGGATCAGCAAGGATTAATGGGCGTGAAGGCGCCGGTCTCCGGAAAGCTTACCTATGCGGCGAACCTCGATTTAGGAACCACGATCAACAAATCGACCAAAATTGCTACTATCTCTGATGTGAGCAACTTAACTGTGACGCTGCCTTTCTTCGTGGAAGACGCTGCGCAGCTGCATAAAGGCGATCCGGTTGATTTGACGATAGATGGCTATATGATTACGAAAACAGGTACGATTCAAAGCATTTCCAAAGATCCGAAATCCGATGGAAAAGGCGGGAAAGTGGTTGACATCGACGTTGCCGTTCCCAATGACAATTCCATGGATTCAGGTACGAATGTACTGGGCAGCGTTACAATCGGCGGACGTTCTGTGGATTCGCAAGCGAAAGCTGCGCTTCAGTATGTGAAAGTAACAACCGTTTTGGCGGGGGCAACGGGAACGGTGGCGACGATGCCTCTAAAATCAGGCAACATGATTCGCCAAGGCGATACGATCGCTACTTTTGCGAACGATACGATTAACGATGATATTCTCACGAAGCAGTCCGCACTTGAACGCGCGAAGCTGAAAGTGGATGCGGCTCAAGACAAGGTTAACGGGCTTAAAATATTAGCTCCCTTTGACGGTGTTTTCTCTACGGACTTTGTGAACAAGCGAAACGATATTCTTAGCCTTTTACAAGTTGGAACGAAGGTAACTAGCGGCATGCAGCTTGGAGCTGTAGCCAGCATTGCCAAAATGCAGCTTCCCGTGCAGGTCGATGAGTTGGATTTGCCTAACGTCAAGCTCGGAATGAAGGCTGAAATCAAGGTTGATGCTTACCCTGGCCGCATTTTCCCGGCGGAAGTTACGCTAATTTCTTCAGTCGGTACCACGACGAACGGCGTGACTGCCTACGATGTCGTTTTGGCGGCGGACAACAAAGACAATGTTTTGAAATACGGAATGACAGCTACCGGAGAAATTTTGATCCAAGACAAAAAAGATGCGCTCTACATACCGCCTGAAGCACTGCAATTACAAAAAGGCAAGCGTGTTGTCACCTTGAAAAAGGCGGACGGTACCACAGAAACGGAACATGAAGTAACAATCGGCATTCGCTCCAAGACGCAAATTGAAGTCACGGAAGGCTTGAACGAAGGCGATAAAGTTGTTCTGCCTACCGCTGTGAGAAGACAACAGAATCTCAGCCAAGATGAAATTAACCGCTTAAGACAGCAATTCCAACAAAACGGAGGAGCCGGCGGATTCGGTGGCGGAGCTGGCGGTCCCGGTGGCGCTGGCGGATTTGGCGGCGGCGGAGCAGGTGGAGCCGGAGGAGCTGGCGGCGGTGGCGGCGCTGTTCGGGTTAACGGTGGCGGCGGCGGTGGCGCTGGTGGCGCTGGCGGTAACAGATAATACTGCCGGGAAAGGAGTTGTTGCGGTATGAATATCATTGAGCTAAAAGATATTGTCAAAACCTATAAACGCGGTTTAGAAGATCTGCCAATCCTGCGCGGCATATCGCTTTCTGTGGAGGAAGGCGACTTCGTGGCCATCATCGGGCCCAGCGGATCCGGTAAATCGACGCTGATGAATACGATCGGCCTTCTGGACGTTCCCACTTCAGGCAGCTATGTCCTGGACGGCGTCGTGACCGAACGCATGAGCGATAATGAGCTTGCTGCGCTTCGGAACCAAAAGATCGGATTCATTTTCCAGCAATTTAATTTGCTGCCCCGCCTATCGGCGATGGAAAATGTGGAGCTGCCGATGATCTATGCCGGCATTCCCCGGAAAGAACGGAGAGAGCGGGCTCACGCTATGCTGAAAATGCTCGGAATGGGCGAGCGGGGCCATCATAAGCCAAGCGAGCTGTCCGGTGGTCAGCAGCAGCGTGTCGCTATTGCCCGGGCTCTGGCAATTTCGCCGTCGCTTATTCTGGCGGACGAACCGACAGGAGCGCTGGATTCCAGAACAGGGGAAGAAGTACTGGAGTTAATCCTGCAACTGAACGCGCAAGGAAATACCATCGTACTGATTACCCACGATCATCATATTGCCGATAATGCGAAGCGGGTCGTGGCTCTGCGCGACGGCGTCATCATTGACGACTACCGGAATAACGCTAACAAGAGCGATCTCAAGCAAGAGGTGAGCGTATGAAGGTAAATGAACTGCTCAGGATGTCGCTGCAGACGATTGTCTCGAGTCCGCTGCGTACGTTTCTGACGATGCTGGGGGTTATTATCGGGGTTAGCTCCGTTGTCACCCTAGTGTCGATTGGGCAAGGAACTTCGGAACAAATCGCTAAGCAGTACGAAAATATGGGGACGAATCTTCTTGTAGTCACTGCGACAGGAAACGGGCGCGCTACGCAGCTTGATTATAATGAGCTGATGAATTTCGAGAATTTCCCGGAATTCAAATCCATTGCTCCGACGATGTCGAAGAACGGCTCCAATATTAAATATGACCGTACGCAAGAGAAGTACAACGTGCTTGGAACGAATGACCGTTATTTAGACATTATTAAAGCTAAGATCGATAAGGGACGCAATCTTTCGCCGACCGATCTGGAATTCCGCTCGAATGTGGCGATTCTGGGAAGCGAAGTGGCAAAGACATTCTTTGGCACTCTCGACCCCGTCGGAGAAGAAATCAATATCGACGGCGCTGTATTTAGCGTCATCGGCACCCTTCAGGCGAAAGGCTCCAACATCGGAGGCGCCTCTGTAGACAGCTCTGTCATTATGCCGCTTGAATCGGCAAGACGCGTGTTTAAACTGGGGCAAATTCGAACGACTTATGTAGAGGCTCCGACTAAGGAAGATATCTATACCGCTCAAGAAACGATAAAGCAATATTTGACTTATAAATTCAAAAGCGATTCAGGCTTCATATTAACGAATCAGGATGAGCTGCTCAAGGCACGGACTGAAGCAACGAACACGCTTACGAATCAATTAGTAGCCGTAGCGCTCATTTCCTTGCTCGTTGGCGGGATCGGGATTATGAACATTATGTTGGTTACGGTAAGCGAGCGTACGCGCGAAATTGGGATCCGCAAATCGATCGGTGCCAAAAGGCGCAATATTTTGCTCCAATTTCTTGTAGAAGCCGTTGTTATTAGCGGATTGGGCGGACTTATCGGTCTCGCGCTTGGCATTGGTTTGTCCTATGCGCTGCCATATTTCAGCCCGAAACAAACGACAAGCCTTTCTTTTGATATCTCCTTGTACGCTTTCTTATTTTCTGTTTTGGTCGGTGTTATTTTCGGTTTATATCCTGCCAACAAAGCTTCCAAACTGCGTCCGATTGACGCCTTACGATCTGATTGATGAACTTAGAGGAGGACTACTCTGTGAAGCAACAACGAAAAATGAAACGCTTGCTCAGCCGCTCGGCACTTATGCTTACTGCAGCAAGCTTCCTGACGCTGCCTCTGGCTACATCGGCTTTTGCCGGGAAGGAAGGCGTGTTCCTAAGCGACTCCGTCTACTTTACGCTAGACAAGGTTGCCTTATCAGCAGGTGCCGAGGACGGATCGCTGCGCTTTTCCCTGGGGCTGAACAACAACAGCTCATCTCCTGTAGATTTTAACAATTATGGTGTCAAAGTTATCGATACGAATGGTGTATCTTATACAGCGAGACTGAGCGAGAAAGTTGCCGGACGCGTGAAAGCGGGGGAAACCGGCACCTTCAAATTTACTTCCGATATTCCGGCGAATTTGACACCTGGGCAATTAAAAGTCGATATTTTCCAGTGGAACTACAATACGATGCGCGATATAGGCGCTTTGTCGGTGGAAGCTGCCATGGAAGAAGCCGGGCAAACCGTACTGCAGCAGGCTGTTATCAACTTGCAGGAGTTAGATTCGACTTACGCCAACGATGCTGTTGTTACAGCTCAGCTGGGCAATAGCTACAAGGTGTACAAAGATGGAGCCTGGTTGGTTTATACGGACTTGACTTTGGAAAACTTAAGCAATTTGACGCTAAAACTGCCGGATTCTCTTGAGCTTAATCTCCAGGATTCAAAAGGATTGACGTATGGTTCGCAGTTTATTTCTGGAACTGGTCAAACCCTGCTGCCGCAGCAGCCGGTGAAAACGACGATTCAAACAGCTGTCCCGGCAAGCCTTGAATCAAATGGGTTATCCTTGCTTTTCTCTCCGAAAGGCAAAGTGAAAACGACCGTATTGGGAGCTTTAAATGTCTCGAAATCGTTCGTAGTTGGGAAAATCGGCGAGAACACGCAGTATCCGAACGATGATTTGAGCGGCCTTGAAATCACGACGACGTGGGCCGCGGCAAGCAAGCAATCCGATGGGCTGCACCTGCAAGCCAATGTGACGTTAACAAACAAAAGCGATGGCATCTTGACGATCCCTAACTTGTCCGCTGCGTTTCAAGCGCTTCGCAGCAGTGTGGCAGTCACGTCTACGGATAATGCAGTGCGCACGTCCTACTTATCGCCGAACGAGTCGACAACGTTCCGCTTCTCCGGTATTTTGCCTGCGGGTTTGAATACGGACGCTCTGCAGCTCGTCGTCTCGGAAAAACAAGGATCTGCGAATGCCAACTCACAGACAAATACGGGTACGACCGCAGGCACTGGCAGTGGAAATAGCAATAGCAATAGCAGCAGCAATGGCAGCAGTGGTAGCGGTAGTACAGGCAGTGCGGATACAGCGAACAACAAAACCGCTTCGCTGCCAGTTTCCATCACGACGCTGGCAGGAGCCGGCGACGGCGGGGAAGTATCCTCGTACGCGGCAGCGGAAGATTATCAGATCGGCACGCCGTTTAAGCTTAGCTCGACTAATCTCATCGACTCAAACATTGATGTATCCCTTGTCGAGATCGGGATGAGTGAGAGTGCTGATTTTGGCTTTAAAACGGTAGTGGCTAAATATAAGCTGACGAATAAAGGAACGACTTCTCTGACGGTTCCTGATTTCCAAACGGATTTGACCAGCGATAAAGGTTACACATACTCAGGTGCGCGCCAGTCAACGGTCGCGAAGAGTATTGCGCCGAACACCAGCTATGTGATGAATTACTCCTACTTGATGCCTGGCACAGAAACGGGCGATAAGCTTGCGCTGAACCTCTACGATGCCAATCGGTTGGCAGTCGGTTCATACAAAACGGCCGTTCAGTCCATTCCAACGAAAGGTGCAGTATCCTTGTATCCATTCAGCATCGATATTAAAGAAGCCTCAGTTAGCCCTACGTATAATAAAGATACTTCATACGTGTATCGTCTGCGGCTGGATTTAGATGTGAAACGTCAAGAGCAGGTCATCACAGACGCCAACTTCTCAACGCTCGAGTTCGAGGTTGTCGACTCCGAAGGCCGTCAGCTTAGCACGAAGTCCATGAGCTTCACTGGACAACAGAAGATTATGTCTGGCATACAGTTTATTGATTTCGGTACAATTAAATCCGAGCAAGTAAACTCGGATGTGAAAATTAACATGTATGAGGTTGTTGCAACGCCGAATGGCGATGCCAAACGATTCATTAAAACGTTGGATTTGAAATAGGAATGAAGGTGCCTGTCCCTTAGGGGACAGGTTTTTTTTGCTTTAAAGGAAATAATGTTTTCCATCTATTGGATGAAGAAGTTTATGACTCCAATATAAACCCGCATGTTACCAAATGGATCGGATATCTACGACTTTAGTAGTAGACCCTATCGGCAAATTCATGAGACTAATATCGTATGTGCTTCTCAATCGTTTCACTGACGCCAACAACACGTCCCAGTGCTAAGATTGTTCTAAGAAAAAAGAACAATAAACACGAGAACTAGCAGCTACTAGGGAAGTTCGAAGACATTTTGCGAACATCAGGAAACTGCATCAATGGTTCAATTGGAGGTGTACGATGAAATTTAAAGATTTTCATCGTAATGTCAAAATTCGAATGGGACTATCCTTTCTTGGGGGAGCATCTAATAATCTGGTCCTTCCGTTCATGTCCATTTATTTTTCGGGAAAGCTGGGGGACGCAGCTGCAGGACTTGCCGTTATTCTCGGTATCATTGCGGGCGTTGTTTCGGGTATCGTCGGAGGTTACTACGCAGACCGCATCGGTCGTAAAAAGCTGATGCTCGCCGGTTGGTGGGGCTGGACGCTGAGCTACCTCGGCATGGCGCTTTCAAACGCTCCGTGGTTTGAATCGCCTGGCATTACGTTTGCACTCATGATTGCCATTCGAATCTTTGCAGGCATACATGGACCGGCCAATGATGCAATGCTGCTTGATGTAACGGCTCCGGAAGCACGCAAATATATGTATGCGATCATGTACTGGATCCATAACTTGTCTTTTGCCGTATCAGCTATCGCCGGCTCCTTCTTGTTTAAATCGTACTTGTTCGAACTATTTATCGGCTTAACGGCAGCGAGCCTCATATCTTTGCTTGTGACCTATTTCTTTGTTGATGAAGTTTACAAGCCGCAAGCTAAAGCAGAAAACAAAAAAACAGAAGAAGCTTCGATTTGGACGAATTACAAAATGGTTCTGAAAGATTCGACGTTTATGACTTTCACGATGGCGTCCGTGCTTCTTTTTTCGGTAGAGTTTCATCTAGGGAGTTATGTAGGAGTCCGCTTGGTAAAAGAAATGGCAGATGTGTCCTTCTTCGATTGGGGGGCTTTATCGTGGCGAATAGACGGGTTCAAAATGTTAGGGTTGCTCAGTACTGAAAATACGATTCTGGTCGTAGTCCTATCGGTAATCATGAGCGTCATCATGAAACGATTCTCCGACAGCAAAGTGTTGTTTACCGGTTATATCCTTTACATCGTCGGCTACAGTTATTTGGCGTACAGCAATCAGCCGTGGCTGCTGCTCTTATCGATGTTCATTGCAACGGTGGGAGAGCTGATGTATGTCCCTATCAATCAGGCGTTTCTTGGTTATATTGTACCCGATCACGCAAGAAGCACTTATATGGCTGTAAAGGGAATGACCAACAGAGGTGCTATGCTGCTTGGCGGTGGGGGAGTCATTCTTGGCGGGCACTTGCCGTCCTGGATGATGGCTTCCTTGATTGCCATAAGCGGTTTTATGGGCATGGCGTTGTTTTACACGATTCTGTCTCGGCTTGATAATGGAAATCAGAAAGCGGAGACGCTTCGTCGGGCAACGGTTTAGATTGGCAGCGTAAAGTACGCCGAATGGAAGTAAGTTCCATAAACGTATTGACAATTAGGCTTCCGTTTGCAACAATATGAATGAAAATGATTCTCATTATCGGCATAGAGTCGATGAAATGTGCATAGTCAATCATTTGATTAGCACTAGCTATGATCTATTCAACTGGAGGCAGCGGAGCCATGAGCACTTTACAGATTCAAAGCATACGAGCAGTAAGAGAACTAATTAAAGACAGACGTTCTATCCGGGCCTTTAAAACCGATCCCATCGACACAGATCTAATCACCGACCTGCTCAACGTGGCCGTGTGGGCGCCAACGCACGGTCTTAGGGAGCCGTGGCGTTTCATTCTCTACAAAGGAGAAGCCCGCAGGCCGCTTGCAGAGGCAATGATTCGCACCTACACCGCAGAAGAAAAAGAAAGACTCGCCCAGCAGAAGCTGGACTATTTCATGCAAATTCCGGCACACCTGATCGTCGTGATGAAAGAAGATCCAAGGCAGAAGCAGTGGGAAGAGGATTTTGCCTGCGTCAGCTGCTTGATCCAAAACTTTCAGTTAGCGGCGTGGGAAGTTGGAGTTGGCGTCGTTTGGAAAACGAATCCGTTTATTCATAATCCGAACTTCCGCGAAACGGCAGGCGTTCAGCCAGGTGAGAAAATTGTCGGCTTGCTGCACATCGGCTATCCGGAGCAAGTACCGGCCGTGCGGCCGCGGACAGATGCAAGAGAGAAACTGACGATTAAAGAAAAGATATAGAAAAAAGAGAACCTCAAGGCCATTGCCGTGAGGTTCTTCTTATCGCTATTCGATGACTTGATAGCCGTCTTCAATTAAATCTAGCCGACCGGTTTGAGGGTCGATGATGAGTCCGTGGACCGGCAAATTTTTGGGCAGCAGAGGATGGTTCCGAATGATGTTGACGCTTTTCTCGATGCCCTCTTTGACATGGTTAAAGCCCGTCAACCAACTGTTCAAATTGATGCCGGAATGTCCAAGCGTCGCAATGACATCGTCGGAAATGCCCCGTTTTTTGGCATTCGCAATGACACTCTCTGAATTCAAGCCCGTCATCCCGCAGTCATAATGGCCGATAACGAACACTTCATCTGCATCAAGCTGATAGACAGCAACGATGATGCTCCGCATAATACTTCCAAATGGATGGGAGACGATGGCGCCTGCATTTTTAATAATTTTGGCATCGCCGTTATGCAAATTCATCGCTTTTGGCAGCAGTTCGACTAACCGTGTATCCATACATGTGAGGACAACCATTTTTTTGTCCGGAAATTTCGTGGTCAGAAATTCCTTGTAATCCTCTTTGGCAACAAATTGCTCATTGTAATTCAAAATTTCGCTGATCAAAGTCATCGTAGTATCCCTCCAGGTAGGTTGAAGTGCTGCTTGTCTATCTATTTTGCAGCCATTATCTTTTGTCGACTAAGCTCATACTCGCGTTATAAATTTGATTATTGCTCTTCAGTATAAAGGATTTCGTTTCACCCGAAAAGTCAATTTTCAACCAATTTTCAAAGAAAATTTCATCCTTAGCTTTGAAAATGAGCTTGAAAACGTTAGTTTCAGCCGTTATATCGTTGCTGTCCGCCTCGGAAACAAGCCATAGCGTAGGCACGCCGTTAACGGAACAGCCGCAGCCTTCTGTATCAAAAACAAGCTTTAGATGGGCTTCACCCTCGCCTACATGCGGGGTTAATCGCTCGATCGCTGAATCGGTAAACGTAATATTCATATATGTCATCTCCCTTGAATGTTTATTTTACCACATGACGGCATAAATTTGATTCTAAGTAGGGGACGAAGTATGATGAAATCAGAAACTTTTGGAAGGAGATTAGAGCATGAGTGTGCAAACAGCCCCAGCCAAGCTGGAATCGTTCAAGGCATATGTTCGTAAAATGAAGCAGTACGAGGAGGCCATCGCCCTCATTTATTGGGATATGCGCACCGGCGCTCCGAAAAAAGGGATTGAAACACGCTCCGAAGTTGTCGGAGAGCTCTCCACCGAAGTATTCCGCATGTCCACTTCCGATGAAATGGGCGGTTATGTCGCGTTTTTCACACAGCCTGCCGAGCTGGAACAGCTTGACGCCATTTCCAAGAAAATGGTCCTGGAGTGTAAGAAAGAATACGACCGCTCCAAAAAAATACCGGCAGAGAAGTATCAAGCGTATGTCGTGCTTACGTCCCAAGCAGAATCCGCCTGGGAAGATGCCAAGCATAATTCCGATTGGGCTTCGTTCCAGCCTTACTTGGAGAAAATTGTGGCGGCAACCCAAGAGTTTATTGAATTATGGGGATATGAAGGCCATAAATATAACACGCTGCTCGATATGTACGAGCCGGGGATGACCGTTGAGAAATTAGATGAAGTTTTCGGAGCATTGCGCGAAAAAGCCGTTCCTTTGCTGCAGCGGATTCAAGCGTCGCCGAACCAACCGGAACGTTCCTTTTTGGATCAGCAATTCGAGATTAGCAAGCAGAAACAATTTTCTCTGTCGATTTTGAAACAAATGCAGTACGACTTTGAGGCTGGCAGACTCGATGAAACAGTGCATCCTTTCGCTACGGCGCTCAATCCAGGGGATGTGCGGATTACGACGCGCTATTTGCTGAATGACATCACATCCGCTTTATTCGGAACGATTCACGAAGGCGGACACGCGCTGTATGAGCAAAATATTTCCAAAGATTTGGTAGGCACCAACCTGTGTACAGGCACTTCAATGGGCATCCACGAGTCGCAGTCCCGTTTCTGGGAAAATGTGATCGGGCGCAGCAAATCGTTCTGGGACAGATACTACGGCGAACTACAAACAACGTTCTCGCCGCAAATTGACCATGTCGACGTCGACACCTTCTATAAGGCGATTAATCACATTGAGCCGTCGTTAATCCGTATTGAGGCGGATGAGCTGACGTACAACTTACATATCATGATTCGTTACGAGTTGGAAAAAGGGCTGTTTAACGGGACAATCGCAGTAGCCGATCTGCCGCAAGCATGGAATGCCAAATACGAAGAGTATTTGGGCGTAACGCCGGCGAACGATGGCGAGGGCGTGCTGCAGGACGTGCATTGGTCCGGCGGATCGTTCGGCTACTTCCCATCCTATGCGCTCGGCAATATGTACGCTGCGCAGTTTACCCAGACGCTTCGTCAGGAGCTTCCGGCATTCGATAGCTTGATTGCCGAGGGCAATCTGGCGCCGATTAAGGAATGGCTGACAGACAAAGTGTATAAGCATGGCAAACTTCTGACGCCGAATGAGATTATTCGCGAGGTGACGGGAGAAGAGTTGAACCCGGATTACTTAGTGCAATATTTGGAAGAAAAGTATAAGTCGGTGTACGGTATTTAATAGGGTTGAAACAGCATCCTTCGGCAGTGGTCACTGCCAAGGGGTGCTGTTTTTTGTGCGCTTGGCAGCGCAATGGACTAATGAGTGAAAGTCTCTAGTACACCGCGAGGTGGCGGAAGTACATAGC
>NZ_JBYTBS010000089.1:0-17546 GCF_058789495.1 Paenibacillus sp. FW126-R14
TATTTATATTTTGTATTACCTATACTTTATGTGAGGTGCAAACGGATGGATATCGGCTCCACAATACGGGCGATTCGGAAACGAAAGAATATTACCATCGCTCAAATTTGCGAAGAAACCGGCTTGTCTCAAGGGTTTATGAGTCAGGTCGAAACCAATAAAACCTCCCCCTCTATCTCGACACTGGAAAACATAGCTCAGGCGTTGAAGGTTCCCTTGGCTTATTTACTGTTAAAGAAAGAGGATCGGATGCATATTGTCCGGAAAAATGAACGAAGAATCACGACAAGTGGTGCCGATAAATTAAAAGTTGAGCACATGAGCTCCAGCAAAAATGTAAAAATGATGCTCGTAGAGATCCCTCCTGGTGCTTCAACGGGTGTCGTTCCTCATGCGCATGAAGGCGAGGAAGTCCACGTCGTCGTGCAAGGGAGGATTTATGCGGAGCAGGGAGATGACGCGGCCGAATTCGAAGAAGGCGATTCTTTCAGTTGGCATGCATGCACGCCCCATTTGGTGAGAAACATAGGGGAAGACACGGCGATCGTGCTTATTTCCATTTACACTGAGAATGACAGCGGCTTGGATCTTCTTTAGGTCCATCGCCAGCAGCACAGCAAGATGGACCTAGCCTACGGCCAGGTCCCCGATTAGGTTGGTCTCATTACTCTACGGACACAGCGGCCGCTATCTTCGTGAAAGGTGTCGTGTCTCTCTGCTGGCGGACACCAGCGTCCTTATTTGCCGACTTCGGGGGTGAAATCATACCCAAGTGAGCAAATAACAGCGCTGGTGTCCATTACATTTTCGAAGAGGCTCATTTCCATCGAATAAGGGCCTCTCTGTCCGTTTGCGAAAACAAAGCCTAGCGGCCTATAGTTCCCATGTAAACAAAAAGCCGGTACCTCGCGGTATCGGCTTCATTTTTTATGGCTAGTGAACAACGCACAACTCCGTTATCCACTCACACGATTCACAATTTTCAGAACCGCATCTCTCGTCAATTTGTTGCCACCGACAGCGATGAGGTTAACAGTAGCATGAGCTAGCGCTAACGGGATTTTGCAAAACTTCAAAGCTGGACCTTCCTTCAGGTCAGCGATATAAGAGTCGGCGATTTGTAAATTGCGACGTGTGTACTGCTGCATCTCCTTGAATCCCCAGCCATCAGGGAAGAAATCAACGCCGCGCTCAAGATCCTCCGTCCGATTGCGGAGAATATTTACGGCCTGCAGCCCTCTTCCGAAGGCAACTGCTTTCGTTAGATCGGATTGCGTCCCGTCATGCCACAACCATAGCTCGGATAGCATTTCTCCGACCATACCGGCCACGCTGTACGTATAACGGTCCAAATCCTCTTCCGTATGGATGTTCCACCCGTTCTGTACCCACTCGGCCATTTGCAGCGACATCTTTGCGATGTAATGATAGACGATTGGAGCCCCTGAAGGCGGACAAAGAAGCGCCCACTCGTCCAATTGCATGGTAACTGCCGGCAGGACTGACCCATAAGGCGATAATAATTTCTGTGTTTCTTCGACAATGTTCGGGGATTGGAAGGCCTCATGTACCCCAAGCAATAAGTCCACTTTCAACTGGTCTGTAAGTCCGTCGTGATCCTCGATTTCATCGATAGCCCGCATACACAAGTAGGCAGATGATACAGCTTCCTTCAAACCTAAATCCAAACCACTTATCGGTATATAAAAAGTGCGGCTCGTTTTCTTCAACATGGTCATTGCATCATTCAGGACGACGTTATTAATGATAGTTCCCTCCAAGTAGTAGCTTAGCTCTTAACTGATTCATAGCTTGTTAACATGATAACATACGTTGATATTGTCAAGCCAAATATTATTCGCAAAAAAAGACCGTCAGCAGCAGGCTGAGGGTCGCCGTTTCTATCATTTATTAAATTTGAATAAGAGATTCGATTTCTTTTAAAATGACATCAGAGAGCGGCTCATGCTTTAGCCTTTCAAGAATTTCTTTATTTGCTCCGGTTTCCTTCAAAAACGAGAGCAACAGATCCGCTTTATCCTTCCGGTCCATTAAAGCATACGCTGCATACCATACCTCAGGGCTGCCTACCTGAATACCGTTCCACTGGGAAACTGGGATACTAGGCATTCTGCAATGACCTTTATCGGAATAAATGGAGAAGCAGCCTAACACTTCCACTTGTGGATTCACGTTGCCAATGAGTAGTTTATACTGGCTTCCAAATGGAAAGTCCCCGCTTGTTATTTCTTCTACTTCATAGCTCTGTAAAGCCTCCAGCACCTTATCTTTAGGCGCCTCCGTCATGACATCCCAGTCACGAACAGAATTTGTTAAACCCAAACTTAGCAATAAACCACTTCCACCTAAAGAATAGGAAATGCCCATTTGCTCAAACTTTTCACAAACAGCAGCTAAACTCTCAATATCTGGCTTCATTGGATGGTCTCCTTGCTGATCAAATCAGAATATAACTATTATAGTAGCATAGATGACCACCCCAATCATCCAAGAAAAAGAACAAGCTTAGGATAAAAAGTCTTTGACCCTGTTCTTAAAAATTTCCCTCCCTTGAGAGTACCCGTGATACAAGCGGCCGTTAACTGTCGCGGAATTGCCAAAAAAGAACCGCTCATAGACTGTCTGCCTGCCCCCGAATGCGCTCACACTCAGTTCCCACGCGAGTCTCGACAGCTGCACATTTTCCTTAGCATTGAGGCCTATGCCTTTAAGATAACGATTCAACTGACCGTTGATTTCGGTGTCAAAATCTTTCTCGTCCGGGATCATGATCAAGCCGCTTGCGCCAAGCAATTGGATGATTTCAATCATCCGGGGGTATATTTGCGGGAAATAAGCATTGGCGGCAAGGAATGGTTTCCGGTTGGGCAGCATACTGCCCCATCGGTCGTGAGAAGCTCCCTTCTCAGCTGCAAACTGCAGCGCCTTGAGCGTCTCCAACGCGACAATGACCTCCGTCATCTTCTCGATGACATATCCATGGCCACCCAACCCTGCCGACTCGACCATCATTTCGATGGTTCCCAGCAGAAATTCCGTTTTGGCAATATTTTTACACATAATTTGTGCGCTGGCATGCGTATGAAAATGACTTTCGTCGAACATCCGGATCACCATGCTCTCATCCCCGCAGACAAATACCCGATCCCACGGAACAAGCGCGTCATCGAAAATGACCAGCGTATCCATCTCCTCGTACCGAGAGCTAAGAGGGTAATTATAAACAGAATCGCCGCCTACGAAACTTTCCCTGCAAACGAACCGGACTCCGGGAAGATTGCTCGGCACTGCGAATGCAAATGCGTAAGGATTCTCCCCTTCGTATTCCGAGCAATACGGCGTAGGCAGTACGAGGATTTCGTCCGATGTGGCCCCCTGCGTATCTAACAGAAACGCGCCACGGACGACGATACCGTCCTTATTTTTATCCATAATACGGGCTGCCGCCGGTTCCTCGAAAAATTTTAAAAAGGCTGGCGGAACTCTACCTGCTTTCGGTTGAATAAACACATGCGACAGCGTGATGTCATTCTCACGGCAATATTCGTAATAATGCCTCAAATTTGAAGCATATTGGGGGGTTTCCTCCTCCAACAGACCCGCTGCGGCAGAGAACGCCATCAGGGCAGTGTTCATGTAATCGGGGGCACGGCCCAGAAAGCCGTTATGGGTATATGCCCAAGCCTGCATCATCGTTCTTCTTGAGGCCAGATCATGCTTTGTCTTCGGCTGCAGAAAGGATAGTCCAACCGGTTCACCTGTCAGAGGTGAGGAATAGTTCATTTTTGCTTTCCATCTGTCTTCCTGCTGCATATCATACATCGATGCTTGAGTCGCCATAAGCCCCTTGAAGGCCTTATGCTCCGATATAGCCCCTTTCACCCGCTCGCCTGCTATCCAGACTTCAGGCAAATGCTTATTAATCCGATCAATGTATTGGCTTCCATTTTTAACCGGCATTTTCCAATCGCCTCCTCGATTCTACGTTACTCTATTCGGGTCAAGGCGGATTTGCATGAACGGATACCTAAACAGGCCTTTTAAACGAAAAAATTTTAATCCGAAGAGGGTGTCAGCATTTGTAATTTCGTTCTTTATAGGCTACATTGAGGACAGTGTTTTTCTTGCGTACATATTACACGATTGGATTACGGAGGACCTATGAGCATCAGATTCGCACAACCGCAGGATGCCCCGGCCGTCATACAACTGTTATTTGATGCCATTCAGGATATCGGCTATCAATTGACGGGGGCTGCCACCCAAGAAGAAGTCTTAGATACGCTTCATCAATTTTACGGGCAAGAAGGCAATCGCTTCAGCTACAGGAACGTTTTAGTGAAAGAAGAAGCCGGGCAAGTCGCCGGGATGATCTTGTGTTATCACGGCTCCGAAGCCGCTGCCATAGATAAGCCTATACGAGACAGGCTGCGCAGATTGAGCAATGACCCCGATCTGACGCTGGACAAAGAAGCTGACGAGGACGAGTATTATATCGACGCACTGGCTGTATCTCTCACTTCGGGCGGTCGCGGCTTCGGCACAGAGCTTATTCGGGCAGCCGAACAGCATGCGCTTCAGCGCGGCTACAGTAAAATTGCCTTAAACGTAGAGCAATATAACGAACGTGCCTGTTCTTTATATAAGAAGTTAGGGTATACCGCAGATAAAGAGACCATCATCAACAACAAAACGTACTATCACATGATCAAACCGATTTTATAAAAAGTAAAAAGCGCCTCTTACATGCTAGTGGGTTTCTAACCCTTGAACTAACATGCAGGAGGCGCTCTTTTTGCACATGCAGCTAAAAAATCAATGTTTATCCGTTGAAATAAGCTCTGGAACCGTTACTAGGGAATATCCTTTTTGTTTCAAATAAGCGATGATTTGCGGCAAAGCCTCTACCGTGTTGTTTAAATTCCCCTTCTTCCCTCCTGCAGAATGCTGCAAGACGATAGCGCCAGGACGAACCTCTTTACGGACATTGCTTACAATATCGACAACGCTTTTTCCATCCCAGTCCAACGTATCGACGGACCAACCGATCAATTGGTGTCCCGTACTCGAAGCGATTTCAAGGACCGGTGAAGAAACCGCGCCATAGGGCGCCCGAAATAACGTTGGTTCTTTGCCCGTAATTCGTTTTATTTCGTCGTCCGTGGACGTAATTTCACTCCGAATTTTGTCCGCATCTGCCTGGGCCAGATTGGGATGATCCCAAGAATGGTTGCCGACAGCGTGCCCCTCATCTACGATTCGTTTCACCATCTGCGGATGCTGCTTCGCATGCTCCCCAATGAGGAAGAAAGTCGCTTTCACCTGTTCCTTTTTTAAAATATCCAAAATGCGAGACGTATATTTATCATCGGGGCCGTCATCAAAAGTTAAAGCGACTTGGCGTAGACCGTCCTTCTTCACATTATAGATAACTGCTGCTGCCGCTGCTGCGCTCACATGCTCGTCGGCCGTATTACCTGTATTCATCGTCACTGGTTGAGAAGGACTAGGACTTGAGCTAATTGGCGGCGGTGCGGGTGTGTTTGATGAAATTAAATCGGTCTTCGCTAGTTCGGACTTGCCGCATCCCATGGTGCCTGCTAAAGCAAGCAGGATAGCAGCCTTGATGACTGGGTTCATACTCATGCAACTTCTTTCTCTCACGTTGATATGTATCTATTAGGAATTCTACTCATTATAGCATTTGGATTCCTCCATCGATACTGGAGATTTATGACCGATGTATGGCGGAAACAAGGCTGCTGAACATGTCCCTGCGGCAGCCTTGTTTTTTGTTTTTTTCTTACGCTGCCCACTTCTTTAAAACGAAAAGTTTTTCATTAGCGGCATAATAAATTTAATGACACCCATCCCTACCTTCATAAAGCTGCCTATGTTGCTGAAAAAGCCTCCGCCCCCAGCCGGTTTTGCGGCTGAACCAGCACCTGAACCTGAACCTAATCCAAGACCACCGCCGAGCAATCCGCCAGTAGTACCTCCTCCAAGCAGTCCTCCAAGTCCTCCGCCTCCAAGCAGACCGAGCAAACCACCTAAACCCGAAATTTGGGCTTTAGATTTATTTCTTTTCTTTGATGGCTTGCTATTTCCTTTGAACCCTTGAAGAATGACTTGATTGGCTTGCACTTCTTTCAGAACGCCATAATAGTAAGAACCGTCCTTAAGTACTATGCATACCGGTGTTCCTAAATTAGCTTTTGCTTGAGCGGCGATCGTGGGGCGTCCGTGTTTTCTTTTGGCTCGATGCAAAGGTTTCATCCTGCTCACACATCCTTATCATAGTTATCCTATTCTTGTCATCATATGTTGACAAGACAAGATCCGACTATGCTCCCCAGCATTTATTTTTAAGACGACGGAACCTCTTGCAGCGTTAAAAAAAGCGGCCGACAATTGCTGTCAGCCGCCTAATATCCTATTTATTTCTTTTCTATCACTGCAAAGTAATTGTCTTCATCGTCAGCAAAGTTAAATACTCTGCCCGAAGGGATCGTGACAATCTCTCCGACTTTGACATTTTTACCGGACAAGTCGCTGTACAAGGCATCGAGATTATCCGTGTAAAACATTAAAGAAGGTGTACCAAGATTTAATCCTGGCGACATTTTGGCAACGAAGTCTTTATTGTGCAGAACGATACTTGTTTCCGCGCCTTGGGTCGATGCAATTTCTATCCATCTCATGCCTTGACCGTTGTTTTCTTCAGAAATGACGCTAAATCCAACTTTTTGCGTCCAAAACTGAACAGCCTCATCCTGATTGTTGACATACAGCATAATTTGACCGATTTTATTAATCATTGATATGCCACTCCTTCATCGTATTTACTATATTATTGGATCGACTTCAGATGCTCGGCCAATCTGTTCCAGGTTTCTGTAATGCCTTGCATCATGCCCATATCCATTACCTGTTGCAATCCTTCCGGCGTCGCATATTCCCCGCGGTTAATTACCTTGGTCCCGTTTTCAGTCTCGACAAAGGTCAGCGTTACGATCGTTTCCGGCATATTTTCCGCTTCGTTGCCTTCCGCATCGGAGAAATAATCGACATAGACAATCTTCTCCGGCACGACGATTTCCCGGTAAACAGCCTTGCCCCAGGCTTCCATGCCATAGAAATGGCCTTGGTTTTTGTCCTCGCATTTCATGCAGTAATGCCAAACCCCGCCTACGCGGAAATCAACATGGCATACCGGAAGCGTCCAGCCGCTCGGTCCCCACCAATGCTTCAGATGCTCTGCCTGCGTGAAAGCCTGAAACACTAGCTCGCGAGGGGCCTGAAATTCACGCTCCAGGATAAGTACATTGCCTTCTACACTGGATATCATTTGATTTGTCATTATAGCTTCCTCCTCGATTTCATCCCTTTGGTCAAATCCTCTTGCCTATCACTTGTGAGTGTCCTTGCCCTGCAGTTTCTGCAGATAGTCATCCAGCCTGTCGAACCTCTTCTCCCAGATCGCGCGGTAGTTCGCCAGCCATTCGTCCAGCTCTTGAAAAGGATCCGGCCGCAGCCTGTAGATCCGGCGATTCGCGTCCACCTCGGCCTCCACGATGCCGGCTTCACTTAGAACACGCAAATGCTTGGATGCTTGTGGTTGGCGCAGCTGCAGCCGTTCGGCAATCTCCCCTACCGTGAGGGGACTTTCGCGCAAAAGCTCAACAATCTGCATGCGGTTAGGCTCTGCCAAGGCACTCATGACGTTAATATTCATGGTCATCATCCGTTCGCTTGCTGTAATGGTACGGTCCTTCGTTTCGTCTTTGTAGTTTGTATGTTGCAGCTCTTTGCTAAACCTAATATACCACAAAAGGAATATTGCTGTAAAGGAATATTCAAATCAACTTGAAATACCGATAAATTTTCTCCAGCTTCTGCCGCTGTTTTCCCCGTGGGCTCTCCATGCTGCCAAATTCAAAAAACTTTACGTTCTTAATCCCTACATAGTTAAACAGCGCTTTTCTCATTAATATTTTGTGAGCGTTATTCAGCCAAAACAACGGATAAAGGACCGGCCCCTTCATACTTGAAATACATACCACCGACTTCCCCTTTAACAGTCCCTCCGGCAATATTCCACCCTTCTCCTTATATGCAAATCCCGATGCAAACATCTGGTCTATATATCCCATGAGCATCGCCGGAGGACGCCCCCACCAGATCGGGTAAACGAAAACAATTTTGTCGGCCCACAGAAGCTGCTCCCTGTATTTAGCAAGATCAGGATCAGCATGCATATCCCTCCTGCGTTTATGTACGTTAAACACCAGAATCGGATTGAATTGTTCTTCGTATAGATCCAATACTTTCACTTCTTCTATTTCAGCATTTTCTTTGCTGCCGCGAACGACCTCTTGCAAAAACGCATAACTTAGGCTCTGATGATTCGGATGCGTGTAAACGATCAGCAACTTCATTTATACTTCCCCTTTACTTATCATTTGATAAGCAAAGTGTAGCATACCCTATTTTTTATTGTCAAATGATAATTGTTATTTGATAATTATTTTGTTATTGTTTTATGTAGAGGTGATCCGGTGGACAAGGATAGACTATTTCAAAAATTTGTGGTTTTCACGACTGCAGTACATCAAATAACGAACGATATGACAAAAGACGTAAGAATCGAAGCGCTCACCCCCGTTCAGTATAAAATTCTTGAATACATTGCTGTCAGCCAACCTGTTACGCTGAGTGAAATCAGTGATTGTATGCATATGTCCATGCCAAACACAAGCCGTGAATTGAGAAAATTGACTGAAAAGCAATTGTGCGAAAAGGTCACCGATGCCGAAGACCGCCGCAAGCAGTCAATTCGGCTGTCCAAAGAAGGCGAAGCGGTGATGAGCGAGGCTTTCCAGCGGATCGAAGCCCAGTTCGTCCAGCGGCTTGGAGATGTTTCCAATGACGAACTGAAAGAGATTGAGCGTGCCCTTGATATACTCCAGAGCAAAGTATTTTATTGAAGCGGGCAAGCTGTCTCAACGCAAATAAACCAGCCGCTGCGGCTGGTTTATCTGCGTTTCACGATTGGAGATAACCTGGCATGTTAAGAACCATTCATAGCCGTAAACAGGAAGCAAATCGCTGTGAGTAAAGATAAGGGTGTCATAACGAGCTTTTCCATTTTGCTTTTGGATATAGCATTCATTAGGGTATTTGCGATTAAATAAAAAGCAAAAAAGTAACATACTTGTTTTGCGACAGTTTGTAAAGCATCGATCGAGATTACCTGCCCTGCTTGCAGGATAAACAAGATTGCCACCAACTGAATGATGACTGAAATTGCACAGGCAAGTCTCATTTGTTTGGGCATCACTTTATATTTGCCGCCCATTGCAAAATCTCCGTAAGGCAAACCCATCGCTAACAAGATATACAAAACAGCAACGGCGAGAAAAGCAGTGCTTCCGATTAATGCCGTTATCATTTCTCCACCCCATTCCTAATCATTACTAAGCAGGCATCGTGTCAGCCTTAATTACTGTAAGGAAACAAATCAACAATTCGCATGCATTGACCGCTCTCATTCGTAAACACCACATGTTCCCGTCTAAATTCCCGCGGGCTCTCCAAACCACAGGCTGCAGCCAGCGAGAATAAGCCTTCCCTCATTTGAAGAATGTAGTTCATGACCCGCCATTGCTTTTCCTCTGGCGCGAGAGCCGCCTGATACTTGGAATCCGTCGTTGTAATGCCGGTCGGACATTTCCCTGTATGACACTGCATAGCCATGATGCAGCCGTTAGCCATCATAAAACCGCGGGCAGAGTTGACGCAGTCGGCGCCGAGTGCAAGGGCGATTGCAACTTTATCAGGCGTAATGAGTTTGCCGGAAGCGAAAATTTTGAACCGGTCGCGCACGCCGAATTTTCTAGCTGCATCGTCAAGGATGAGCAGCGCGGAATAGAGCGGCAATCCCATGCCATCCGCCATCGCTTTAAAGGTCGCTCCGGAACCGCCCTCGGAACCGTCTACGGTAATGAAATCCGGATACATATCCAACTCTGTCATAGCACGGAATAACGGTTCCAGACGCTTCGGATCGCCGACGACGATTTTGATGCCGACGGGCTTGCCGCCCTCTTCCTGCAGGGTGCTGATGAATCGGAGCGCTTCTTCCGGATTGGTTAGAAATTCAAACCGGTTCGGCGAATTGACCGTTTTCCCGACGGGCACTAACCGGGCAGCTGCGACTTTCTCGGTTACCTTTGTGCCTTCGAGGTGTCCGCCGCGTATTTTTGCGCCTTGATGAAACTTTAATTCAAACGCTTTAATATGCGGGATCTTGGCTTTGCGCTTGTAAACCTCAATGGAGAACTCGCCGCTATCATCCCGGAAGCCAAACAGGCCGGGCCCGATCTGTGAAATGATATCTGCCCCCGTGGCAAGATGCACATCCGCAACCCCGCCCTCGCCTGTGTTAATCCAGGAGCCGCCAGCCATCCTTGCTCCGCTCCCGGTGGACTGAATATAATTCTCGCCGACGGCTCCGAAAGATGTGGCTGAAGCGCCGAACATCCCTTTGAGCCGCCATGGGCTTTTGCGGTTTTCGCCGACCACAATGACATCGGTATCGTCCAGCAGCCAAGGTTTTACTTGTTCTTCTACGACATTTTCCTTCCGAGTAAAAAGTCCCTCGTCGGTAATGACATATTTTCTGCCGGGCGCAGTCTCATGGTTATCCACTTTAAGCTCACTTGTTAGTTTCGGAAACATGGCATTGGATAAATAGAAGCCGGGCTTCTCATAATCGCGTCTGCCGCCAAATGAGATGAGGTCCGTCCGATATTTCGCCGCATACACTAGACCGACAAAATCGGCTCGCGAGAATGGCTTGCCTTCCGTGTCATTGTCAAACCAGTATTGGCGGAACTCGGGCCCGAGCTTCTCCAGCAAGTAGCGCAGCCAGCCAAGGAACGGATGAGAGCGGATGATGGAATGTTTCGGTTTTTTGGATAAAGCATACATGTAACCAAAAAAGATCAGTGGCGGCAACATAACGATGGCCAACAATACGATCAACAGGACAAGATGTACCATTTGAAACCTCCGAATCCCTTAAGTGAATTGTCTATAGTATTCCATCTTATTCCATTTTTAAGCAAACTTGCTGCATAACAAAATAGACCCGCAGCAGCGGGCTGAAAGGTCTACGTTTTTTTCAACTAGATATCGTCAGATGGATTGATAATGGCCATTACTTGATGATCTTCCCACACACCATTGATCTTCACGTTGCGCCTTGAGATCCCTTCCTTGTGGAAGCCGGCATTCTCCAGCACGCGGATCGATCCGGGATTCCGGGGCGAGGCTTCTCCAACAATCCGATGAAACTTCAGCTCTTCGAAGGCATAGCGTACCACCTGTTTCACAGCCTCCGTCATGTAACCCTTGCCGTTATAAGCCTGGTCCAGGTTATATCCGATCATGCAGCTCTGAAGCGATCCACGTGCTACAAAGGACAGCCCTATGCTGCCAATAATTCGGTCGTTCTCCTTATGACATATGACGAAAGCGTATCTCCGATCCTCCGCCCTGTCGGTCCTGCTTTTGATGATCGATTGAAGCTGGTGTTCTTTCGTGTAGGACTCCTCCGGGCTGTTTGGCGAAAACTGCTCAAAGAATTCCCGATTGCGTTTGATCATGGCTGTCAATTCTTCTGCGTCCGTCTCCTCAGGGAACCGGACATACACTCGCTGCTCGGACATCTGCACCATCCTCATCTACTAAGATATGGCAACATTATAGCATAGGTAAGAAAGTTTAGAAATTGAATTGATGAGTGACATTTGGCCAAAATGGGAGTAACGTACAGGTTAGAGGTTGACCACGGAAAGAGGAGTGTGCAGCATGAGTTTTATGAAAAAGTATGTCGGCAAGCACTGGAAGCTATTTCTGATTGCAGTCTTTTTCGTCACGCTGGAAGCGTTTGCGGATTTGCTGCAGCCGACGATTATGTCCCACATTTTGGACGTCGGCGTTGCGGAGAAACGGCTTGATTACGTGCTCCGCATGGGCGGCTTGATGCTGATCATTACGGCGTTCGGGGCTGTCGCAGCATCGCTTCGCAATATTGTGGCGAGCCATGTTTCGCAGAAATTCGGCACCGAGCTTAGAGCGGATTTATTTGAAAAAATCCAGTCGCTATCGTTTACGAATATCGAGCGATTCGAACGCGCGTCGTTAATTACGCGTTTAACGAACGATGTGACGCAGGTGCAAAATTTCGTTAATGGTCTTATGCGCATTTTTATTAAGGCGCCCCTCCTCTGTATCGGAAGTTTGATCATGGCTGTGCGGCTTAATCCGCAATTGGCTGTCGTTCTGCTCATCGTTGTTCCGATCGTCGGCGTGCTCGTGACGCTGAACTTGAAAGTGGGATTTGCCCGATTCGTCGGCGTACAGAAAGCGCTGGACGGCGTCAATCGGGTCATGCGGGAATATTTGTCCGGCGTGCGCGTCGTCAAAGCGTTCAATCGCTTCGACCACGAGACGGATAAGTTCCAGCAGGCAAATCTGGATTACCAGAACAAATCGATTCAGGTGACGAGGCTGCTGGCTATCTTTAATCCCTCTATCCTGTTGACCGTTAATTTCGGAATCACAGCCGTACTTTGGCTGGGCGCATGGCGGGTTAATCACAACCAGATGCAAGTCGGGCATATCGTCGCGTTCGTCAACTACATGACGCAAATCTTGTTTGCGCTGATGACGATATCCATGGTGTTCAATATGTTCGTTCGAGCGAAAGCTTCCGCCAATCGGATCGGTGAAGTTTTCAGCCAAGTGAATGAAATGACATGGAAGGACACGGCAGCACTGCCTGCTCATCGACCGGGAGGCCGAATTGACTTCGAGAACGTTTCGTTTGCTTATGAAGGGGCAGCAGGTGAACCCAATCTGAAAAATATCAACTTAACGTGTCTTCCCGGTGAAACGATAGGCATAATCGGCTCCACCGGCTCAGGGAAGAGCACCCTTGTGAGTCTCGTCCCCCGTTTCTACGATCCGAGCACCGGTTCGCTCAGCGTGGATGGTGTGGACATTCGTCAAGTTGACCCTGCCAAGCTTCGCGACCGCATTGCCATCGTGCCGCAGAAAACGATTCTGTTCAGCGGCACGATTGAAGAGAATTTGCGTTGGGGACAGGAGCAAGCAGCAAACCATGAGATTATCCATGCCGCCAAAATGGCACAAGCGCATGACTTCATTGCCGCATTCCCCGAAGGCTATGACACCAGGCTTGGACAGCGGGGCGTGAATTTGTCCGGCGGTCAGAAGCAGCGGCTGTCGATCGCCAGAGCGCTCGTTCGGAAACCGGACATTCTCATTCTCGATGATTGCACAAGCGCACTGGACACTGCGACGGAGGCGAAAATTAAAGAATCACTCAAGGAATACGCATCTGGTGTCACCTGTTTGATCATTGCGCAGCGCATTACCTCCGTAATGGATGCGGACAAAATCGTCGTCATGGACGATGGCGAAATTGTCGGCATCGGCACCCATGAGACGTTAATGAAGAGCTGCCGCGTCTATGTGGAAATATGCCAATCCCAATTCGGAAAGGAGCTGTCTCACCATGACAAAGACGAATGATGGATCGCGGCAGCAAGCCCCTGACGTCCCGATGATTACGGGACCGCTGGCCCGGGGTGGTCGCGTTCAGGCCGTGAAGCCCAAAAATTTCAAAGGCACCCTGCGGCGTCTCTGGTTCTATTTGGGTACAGAACGCAAATGGCTGACCATCGTTTTTATGTTCATTGCAGCGGACTCCGCGTTGACGCTGGCAGGCCCTTATCTCATCGGTGTAGCCATTGATGCGATGGCGGCAGGTCAAGTGAATTACAGCGTCCTCGACGTAGCAATGATAGTACTGATTTCCACGTACATTGCCGACGGCGGGCTTACTTTCCTCCAAAGCTGGGTTATGGCCGGACTTGCGCAGCGCGTTGTAAAGAGACTTCGGCAAACGATGTTCGCGAAGCTGCAAAAGCTGCCGCTTGCTTTTTTTGACGGACGCTCGCATGGCGATATTATGAGCCGGCTGTCGAACGATATTGACAACGTGAGCAATTCGATCTCGCAATCTACGGCGCAGCTCATGACAGGCTCGATTGCGATCGTTGGTTCCTTAGTGATGATGCTGGTACTAAGCCCCATCCTGACACTGGCGAGCCTTATCACCGTTCCGCTCGTGTTCTTGCTGGCAAAAACAGTTACCAAGCGCACCAGTGTGCTCTTCAAAGACCAACAGGCTCAGCTCGGTAAGCTGAATGGTCATATCGAGGAAACGATTTCCGGCCTTCTCGTTGTCAAAGCCTTCAATCGCGAGAAAAAAGCGATTGATGAATTCAATAGCGTGAACGGACGATTGTATGAGGTTGGCTTGAAAGCGCAAATCTGGTCCGGTTTTCTGATGCCTCTCCTCAGCGTTATCAATAATATCGGCTTCTCGGCCGTTGCGATTGTCGGCGGCGTTCTCGCCGTCAAAGGCCACATCACCGTCGGAGTCATTGCCAGCTTCTTAAGCTATTCGCGTCAATTTGTGAGGCCCCTTAACGATATCGCGAATACTTACAATGTGCTGCAGTCTGGTGTTGCAGGGGCAGAACGCGCCTTTGAGGTGTTGGATGAAGCGGAAGAAACGGAGGATGCGCCTGGAGCAGTCGAGCTGGAAAAGCCCATCGGCCATGTCTCCTTCCATGACGTAACCTTCGGTTACCGGCCGGATATGCCGATCCTGAAGCAGGTCAGCTTTGAGGCTCCGGCCGGCAGCTCTCTCGCGCTCGTCGGACCGACAGGCGCAGGCAAAACGACGATCGTCAATCTCGTGACCCGGTTCTATGATGCGACAAGCGGTACGATATTGATTGACGGCCGGGATATCAAATCCTATACGCGCGACAGCTTGCGCCGCAGCTTCGGCATCGTGCTGCAGGATACGTATCTCTTCTCCGGCACGATTAAGGAGAACATCAAATACGGCAAACCGGATGCGACCGACGCTGAAGTGGTTGCCGCGGCAAAGCTCGCAAATGCAGACGCTTTTATAAGCCGGCTGCCCAAGGGCTACGATACGCCGCTCTCCGAGAACGGCGGGAATTTAAGTCAAGGGCAGCGCCAGCTGCTTGCGATTGCGCGCGTCATATTGGCAGATCCCTCCATCCTGATTCTGGATGAGGCGACGAGCAGCATTGATACGCGGACGGAACTGCATATTCAGGAAGCTCTGCTCGCCATGATGAAGGGGCGCACAAGCTTCATTATTGCACACCGGCTGAATACGATCCGGGATGCGGATACGATTATGGTCATCGACCGCGGCGAGATCGCCGAGCAAGGCAATCACAGCTCGTTGATGAGCCAAGACGGCACATATTCCCGGATGTTTGCCAATCAGTTTAAAAATCTCGAATCCAAATAAGAGAAAAGTTCCTTCTAATTTGTTAGAGGGAACTTTTCCTATTATCTCCCTTCGTCCTTTATTCTGCTTCACCCTCAATCGACGTAGACGCGTATTCTTTGGATGGCATTATAGCCATATCCTTTTTCATTCCAATCCGCGATTTCTGGCTGCACATTCCCTGCAGCATCCGTGGCTCGGACACTGATGTCGTATGTTCCGGAAGTGGTTGCATTCCATTTTAAACACCAGCGTCTCCAAGAATAGGATTCATGAGAGTCCAACCAAGATGCAGGCTGCCATGTCATGCCGTTATCGAAGCTAATTTCAACAAAAAGAACGGGAAAATCACCTGAGATAGCCGTTCCTTGCAGCAGGTGCTCCCCTTTTGCCAGCACTTGCTGATCGGAAGGCTGTGCAATCGATGAGTTAAGACGAATCTTCTTGACTGGCTTCGCCGTGTTTACATAAACATAATCAACCGCTTGGAAAGGGCCTTGAAAGGGCTGGTCAATGATTCTGATGCGTTGCAGCCATTTAACAGAGGCCATACCGTACCATCCCGGAACAATGAGCCGTGCAGGATAACCGTGGCGGAAAGGCAAAGGCTTCCCATTCATGAAAAGAGCAATCAACAAATCAGGGTGTAATGCCTCTTTGATCGGTAAACTTCTTATATACGTAAATATCCCCGGCATATCCGTTCTAGCCCCTTTGTCCATCCCTTCAAAAGTTACTTCCACCGCATTCGGTAGAATGCCTGCTGCCTTAAGAATGTCCGCGAGACGTACTCCCGTCCAAACGGCATGACTGCTTGCCCCCAATTCCCACTGCTCGCCGCGTGTTTTCGGAACAAAAAATGCCCTCTTTTCGCCAGCGCATTCCAGCGTTACAGGAATAGAAACCTGATGCATTTGCAACAAATCACGGTAACGCAAATAAAGGGGTCTATTCACCAATCCATCGATCTGCAACCCCCATGTTCTCATGTCAATGATCGGATATGGAAAGTGATTGCGGATATAAAACAGATGCTCCGGCGTGATTCGGCTGGATAACGACAGCATCGGGAACTCCTGCATTTCAGGCATAATCTTTCGTGTAGTCAAATGAGGCGTATACAACAAAGCCTATCATCCTTTCGCAAGAAAACTTCTTACTAAACGTATGCTTATTCCAGCTCGATTCTGCCCTTGTGTATGTTTTTCTAAGAAAAGAAAAAGATAACAAAGCATCACTCGTGGGAGGTTAGTCGATATGTTGGAAACAAGTCTTCGGACGATAGCTGCTTTCTTGCTTATTATGATTATTACGCGGATTCTCGGAAAGCACACGATAGCGCGAATGACGTACAATGATTTTGTTGCTTCGATCACGCTTGGATCCATCATCGGCAATTTTGCATTTAATATTCATTTGAAAACTTGGCCTATGGTTGCTTCCTCCGTCATCTTCGGTGGCATTGCTTATCTGATCTCTGTCATTTCCTTGAAAAACCGCAAAATCAGGAAGTGGTTTGCCGGAAAACCAACGGTCGTGATCGAAAACGGCAAAATTATGGAAGAAAACTTAAGGAAAATTCAGTTTACGTTGGACACTTTAAATCAGGAATTGCGTGAAAAAGACATTTTTGATATCGAAGAAGTCCAGTATGCAATCTTAGAGCTTAACGGCAAACTATCCATACTCAAAAAACCGGAATATCGCCCCTTGATACAGAAGGATTTGCAATTGACTAACACATCGAAGAATCAGTTTCCAGTCGAGCTCATCATGGACGGAAAAATCATGTCAAATAATTTACAACAAATCGGTTTATCGAAAGAATGGCTCTCGAAGCAGCTTCGACAGCGCGGAGTTACGGCAGAGGAAGTGTGTTATGCGATCAGGGGAACGCAAGGCAAACTGTTTTTTGACCTGTACCAGGATCAAATCCGGCATCCCATTGATCAGGAGTAGACGGGAAATGTGCTCAACCGTATATGAAACAGCTTCCTCTTTGCTAGATATTTTTTAAGAATCACCAAAATTGTCATTGTAAAAAAATGGCTTTTCTGCTAAAATCGCAGAAACACAATTTCTTCTAAAAAAATAC
>NZ_JBYTBS010000090.1:0-17527 GCF_058789495.1 Paenibacillus sp. FW126-R14
CCTTTTTCGCTCACATACTGAAGCCATTGCTTCTTATACTCAGCTTGGACCTTCTCAAGTCCCGCTTGCTTCGCTTTCTCCATGAACGTTTTCATGCCTGCATCCACATCGGCTACAAGACCCAATTGCAACGGCCACAAATACTGTTTCTCCACCTGCTCCAGCGCCGCTTTCTCTGCTTGGTAGGAACTGTAGTCTTCAGCAAAGCCTGTGAAAAGATCCGGTTTTTGAATAGTATCAAGATCTTTGTAAATCGCTTTTACCCCATCAAAGCTTTTCTCGAACAGCATGAAATCCGGATTGCGCCATGCCCAGCTGTTCATGGACTCACGTGGGAAACCATTGGAATTGTTATCGCCGATCATTTTGTAATAACCGTTTTCAATTTGAAAGTTTTTACCTTCAATGCCATAAGAAGTAAGCCAGTTGTATGTTTTATCCGTGACCATTTTTTCATAGAACTCAAGTGCGCGTTCAGCGTTTTTACTGCTCTTAGGAATGGCAAAGCCGTTATGAATCGGATGCACCGGCGTGGCATAGCCCTTGATCGTCGAGAAGGAATAGTAGTCCAGGTTCCAATCCGGGTGCGTTGATTTCATTTTGTTCAAGGAATCGTTGAAGCGTGCCGGGTTATCGCCGAATTCGGCTGCCGCCTTACCGCTGACGAGCTGATCCCAAGTGGAATCCTTCACGTTCAGCACGTTTTTCGGAATAAAGCCTTTATCCATCCAGCGTTTAGCGATTTTGATGTCTCCCATGTGCTCTTCGGATCCCCAGTAGGAGTAAACTTCACCGGGCTTATTATAGTTGATTCCTACGCCGTAGAGTGGCGATCCGACGCTGTTATGCACGACGTCCCTCAGTCCGTTAATAATCAAATTGCCGTCTCCGCCGCTTGCGAATGGCAGCATGCCCGGCTCGTTTTTCTTGATGCCGTCCATGTACGCTTCGAAAGTTTCCATGGAAACAGGCTTCGGCAAATTGTACTTGACCCGCAAGTCTTCACGCCACACGAAACCATTCGTGACGTACTCCTTGAACGTCGCCGGTACGGTATATATTTTGCCGTCGACTTTCACGGCGTCCCACATATCCTTCGGCACATATTTGTTCAGCGTTGGCGCAGCCTTCGGCAAAATATCGTCAAGCGGCAGGAAGGCGCCCTTTTTCGCGTAGGATTGATATTGCGTCCAGTCGGCTGTGAAAATCAAGTCCACTTGCTGCCCGGAGGAGAGCAGCAGCTTATACTTCTGATCCCAGTCCGTCCAAGTCGTATAGTTGAATTTCACGGTTGTATTCAAGTCTTTCAACGCTAATTTATTGACTTCATCCTGAATGATTTGCAAATCCTTGGGAGCATTGCCCAGCATGTAAAATTGAAGCTCGACCTTCTCTCTCTTCGGCGCCTCCGCTTTGACTGTCGCTGCCGGAGCAGCTGCGCTTGCGGCTGGAGCAGCCGTTTCTTTCTTAGGCTCCGGCGTGCTGCTGCAGCCTGTAAGAGCCGTAAGCAAGAGCGCCCCGGACAGGATGGCTGAGAATCGATGTGTTGCCAACATTTTCATTTGAATCCTCCCTTTAGATGTGTAGTTATATGTCAGCCGAGAAGGTTGCCTGCAAGCTCCTTCTTCGGTTCTAACCTTTGACAGCACCGATTGTCAATCCTTTGACGAAATAACGCTGAACGAACGGATACAGAAACAGAATCGGCCCTGTCACGATGATCGCCATCGCCATTTTCGTTGACTCCGTCGGCATTTCGCCGGTCATGACAACACCTGTGCCTGCGCCCATTTGCGATACAAAACGCATGGTATTGATCACGTTATACAAGTAATATTGAAGCTCATACTTATTCGGATCGTTGATGAACAGCGAGGACAGCAGCCAGCCGTTCCAATAATGAAGCGCAAGGAACAGACCGACGGTCGCGATGCCGGGCATCGACAATTGAAGCACGACGCTGTAGTAAATTTTGAAGTCGTTGGCGCCGTCGATTTTGGCGGATTCAATAAGCTCCTCGGGAATAGCGGACTTCATGAAGCTGCGCATCAAAATGATCAAGAACGGGCTCATAAGCCCTGGCAGAACAAGCACCGCATAGGTGTCCGTCAGCTTCAAATAGCTGGCCAACAAAATATACCAAGGGACCAAGCCCCCGCCAAACAGCGTCGTGAAATAGATATAAAAGGAGAACTGATTGCGATACCGAAAATCCTTGCGCTGCAGAACGTAACCCGCCATCGTCATGAAAAATAATCCGAGAACCGTACCGATAATCGTGACGGAAATGGTTACGCTGTATGCTTTGATGACCTGCTCCGGAAACCGAAAGACCGTCTTATACCCTTCCATCGAGAACACCTTCGGTATGAAGTGGTAACCGCTGCGAAGAATGGACTCATTCTGTGTAAAAGATGCCGAAATAATCATCAGAAAAGGAAATAAGCACACCAGAAAAGAGATAATAATAACGGCGTAAGCCATCGTTTGGAACAAAAACATATATTTCTCGTCTTTAACTCTCAAGCCAGCAAGCACCTCTTCTCCTAAAATAGGGCGTAATCGTCGTTAACTTTTCGAATGATGTAATTTACGGTAATGATCAAAATAAATCCGAATAGCGATTGATACAGCCCTGCGGCCGTCGCCATACCGACATCAAAAGTGACCTTCAAAGAACGGTACACATACGTATCAATGATATCTGTCGCATTAAACAGAATGCCGTTATTTCCAACCAACTGGTAAAATAAGTCAAATTGCCCTTTCATAATACTCCCTAGAGAGAACAGCAGGAGCACGACAAATGTAGGCTTCAGCATCGGTATCGTAATATGCCAGACCCGCTGAAAAATATTGGCGCCGTCGATTTTGGCAGCTTCATAATATTCCTCGCTGATTCCCGTAATTGCCGCCAGATAGATCACCATGCTGTACCCGAGATTTTTCCACAAGTAAAAGATAATAATGAGAAAAACCCAAGCCCATGGCGTGTTGTACACATCGACTGGTTCAGAGCTGAATTCCTTCAACATGGTGTTGAGAAAACCGCTCTCATAGTTAAACAAGTTGTACACGATGACGCTCAGGATAACGAATGAAATGAAATAAGGCAGGAACATCACGGACTGGGCAATTTTTTTAAACCAAGCGCTGCGAATCTCGCTGAGCAGAACAGCGCACAGAATGGCGAAAGCATTGCCGAAAACAATGAAAGCCAAATTGTAACCGAGCGTATTCAGCGTTAATTTGATTAACATGCCGGATTTCCATAGAAACGAAAAATTATCCAAGCCTACGAAAGGACTGCCGAACAAGCCGGCGTTGTAATCAAAGCGTGTGAATGCGTAGTAGATGCCAACCATCGGGATGTACGAGTTAATAAAGAAGAAGATCAGCGTTGGCAGCAGCATGAGAAACATGATTTTGTTTGTCACAATTTCATAAAGAAAACCTCTTCGTTTGACCATGTTCGGGTTCGATCCTCCTCGGTGTGTGTCTTGAAACGATCATAGCTCAGGGCATAAAAGCTGAATAGTGAAGCCTTTCTACGTGTGTGAACTATCCCGCAAACCAGGGTGTGAACAATTTTGACTTCAGTGAACTGGCGGGGTGAACTAGGGTGAACTACCGTTGGTAGGACGAGGTTTAAATAACAATTGAAACCATGCCGCATTCATGCTACGTTTATTTCAAAAATATACCAATAAAGGGGATATCGACCTATGGATTGGCTCTCTGCTCATAAGAAAAATACGGATGACGTTTTTGCGGATGCCGAACGCCTATTGCGTTCGTTTCCTGAGCCGCTTGATCAACTCGGGCTTGCTTACTTTGCTAAATTTGACCTGCGTCGGGAAGAGAGCACGAAAAATTATATTTGCTATTTGCTTCCCTATTGGATGAAGGAAATTACGTCGCTGCCGGACGAGCCCGTCAACAAGTTAAGTTTAGCGAATGTGTTCGTCATGCTCTATTACTTCGTTATCGACGACATTATGGATTCGGCGGCTGGTGAGCATAAGGACAAGCTGCCGCTCGCCAATTTATTTCAGCTGCAGTTCCAATCTATATACAGAGAGTTATTCCCGCCGCAATCGCCTTTCTGGTATTATCACGAAGCTTATGTGCTGGAATGGGCAGATGCTGTTGCGGGTGAGAGACACGCTGATTATTTTCATACGGAGAGAAGGAAAGTTGCCTGGAAAGCCAGTCCCGTCAAAAACGCCAGCACCGGCGCGCTGCTGCTCGCGCATCAAGCCGAACTGATCCCGGTTGTGACGGAGGCCGTGGAACAAGTTTTGGTAACACTGCAAATGCTGGATGATTGGGCCGATTGGGAGGAAGATTGGGAAGAAGGCGCTTATAACTGTTTACTGGCTTTCTTGCGCAAAAATGAGCTGAGCGTGGAGAGCGATTCATTGACGCCGGATTGGGTCAAGCAGCAGGTGTATGTCCATGACGGGCTTGATCTTTATGCAGACGTTGCGGCCTCTCATCATGAGAAACTGCTTGGGTTGAAATTAGCGATGAATGAGCTCATCCTATTTCATCTTAGCCTAGTAGACAGCCTTCGTAAGACGGCAAATGAGATCAAAGAAAAGAGAAGAACGCTACTTTCCGGTGGTTTATACTATTTTTTGTCTTAAACTAGAAAATTTTGATAGAAATTTTCTGATATTCGTGATATATTCTATTTGTTGGGAATATTCACCAATAAATTCTAAGGGGAGTGACTTGTCATGTCATCGAACGAACAATTGAAAGCGAAAATTATTCAAAAAGCGTGGGAAAACGAAGCATTCAAAACGCAACTTCTAACTAACCCAAAAGCTGCCCTAAAAGAGAACTTTGGAATTACGCTGCCCGATGACATTACAGTTAAAGCGGTAGAAGAGACGACAACCGAGTTTGTGCTTGTTATTCCGGCGAATCCGGCTAAGGTATTGGTAACTGCGGGGGCTCCTGAACTTACTTGGTAAAATAATTTCAAAGAGGTGCTACGTGATAATACGCAGCACCTCTTTTTATGAACTAGCGTTTGGAAAGCGAAGAATAACTTCTGTGCCAACGTTTTTTTGGCTTTTAAACTCGACACACCCCTTCATATTTTCGATAATCTGAAAAGAGACCATGAGTCCAAGCCCTGTTCCCTTCGTTTTCGTGGAATAGTACGGCACTCCCAACTGGGTCAGCTTTGCCGCTTCAATTCCTTCCCCATTATCTTTAATATGTATAAAAACCTCTCCACATTTTTCATATGCCCATATGTTCACCAAACCATCATCCTGAAAAGCTTCGATACTATTTTTAATGAGATTAATCAGCACTTGTTTCAATTTTGATGAATTGCCCTCAATACGTAAATGATCAGGGACATCGACTATTATTCTTCCATTGTGCAGCGCAACTAAAGGAAAGATGATCCCTTCAATTTGCCTAAACTCCTCGAATAGATTCAGTTCCCTAATCTCTTCCCCCTGTGGCTTTGAGAAAGTTAAGAAATCCGTAATGATGACGGAAGCCCGATCCAGTTCATCTATAGCAGTTTTCATATATTCCTGACTCTTCTCATCCGATCGGGAAGCAACAAGCTGCAAAAAGCCTCGTGTTACCTGTAGTGGATTTCTCACCTCATGAGCAATTGAAGCCGCCAATTGACTTATGATTTCCATTTTTTCAGACTGCTGAAGCTGATGATTGTAAAATTCAAGTTCTTTGGAATAATTAATAATCCTTTCCTGATTGATGGCAAAACGTCTGCCTATTATAACAATAAGAGCAATTAGAAATCCTAATATTCCCCATTTCCACAAAAAAATCTGTTTATTCTGTGAATTAAAATAGTAGAGAATGAGATCCAGCGTACTCATAAAGGCAAGAGAGGCAAAGCCGGCAGAAAAAATAACAGCTTCCTTATTCCCTCTAAGCATAAGTACAATGGATGATCCAATAAGTAAACTAAACTGAAGTATCATAATAAAGCCTAAGATCGTAACAGATACAATAAAATAAATCTTATTAAATCGATAATTACTTAGTATATTAATGAACAAACAAGCGATTACAAGTATGGAATACATCGTTTGAAACTTTCTAAGCCAATAAAATACCCTATATTTCCCCTCGCCAAATATTCGTTCAAAGTAATAGGAAAGCACGGGCAAAAAGACAACGAGTGAAATGTCAAACATGGTGCTATACAGCTTTCCATATTTCGTGAAGCTTTCATACAGGAATGGGGTGTATGTAATAAAAATAATACCAAGGGATATAAATAATACACTAACTAAAATCCAATCAATAAGTTGGACTCTTTTCAGGAAAATTGAAACTAGCAAAACTAGTGCAGCAATGAACAAGAGAGAAAACCCTAGAATAATATTTTGTAAATCCCCAAGTACAAAGGATCTCAATAAGAAATCATAATGATCCAGCTTTATTGTTGAAATGATACCCAGACGATCCATTGAAGTCTCCAACTTCATGAAAACGGTTTCTCCATCGTCTTCAGTGCTGACAGGAAATAAACTGCTTTGTTGGTCGTAAGAAAAATCAAACTTCGTTTCTTGGACTAATCGCTGACCAATATACACCGAGAGGTGTTGTGCGTATATACCTTGTATGTACATGCCATAGTTTTCAGGAACTTGAGAAGGTAGTTTAATTTTTATCCAGGCCGTTGTGACTTCTTTCGGTTTCTTTGGAATCGCATCGCCGCTTTTAACTGTAATCCACGGATAAGAATGTGCGGTATCCAAATCTTCCAAACCACCGGGTGGATCTCCCCACAGAATCGACCATTCTGGGATAACTTTCAAATCCGCTGTTTGTTCGTCTCCATGGGCTCGGGAAGCTATACATCCGCTACACATCATAACAATCAATACACCTATCCAACACATTTGAAACAATCGCTTCATTAAACCACCTTCCTCAATCAGCTTTACAATGTGTATAAGTAAACTAATTTCGACAACAGAGCAAATTTCCCTTCTTTTACCAAGTAAACTTTCATAAAGCAATTATATCCACCACCTTCCAATTTGGGGATGGCTATTATCCGTGTGACCAAAGGCCTGCTCCTTGGTCTCCAGCAGTCGGACTTCTCGCTCAAGTTGGACCTACTTCGGGCTAAATGCCCGTGGGTGGGAATCGTCCATTCCCACCTTCGTTTAGCTTGTTTTTCGGCGTTAACGCGGACGTTTTGCGCGTTGGGGGGAGCGTTGTGAAACAGTGTTACAGCGGGGATGGCTTTGTACATTTGAGACGGCCTTTTCGGACGTCTCGTAACAGTTCTAAGCCGTCTCCGGTACTGAGACGGCTTATTGGGACCTCTCGCGCGGCAAGCCCTCTCCCCCCGCCAAACAACAAAAAAACCGTCAGAGTCACAATCCACTCTGACGGTTCTATTTTATAAATTCAAACGATACATCGCCTTGTTCTCTAATCCGCGAATCATCGGCGTCCACGCATCCGTCTCCGGCGTTACTTGCAAAGTATCTTCGACCATCTGCAGCTTCGCATCCATCGAATCGATATAGTGCAGCGCAACAGCCTCAGGAATTTGCGGCAGCACGGGGCTTCCCCATTCCGGCAAATTATGATGCGACAGCACGATATGCTGCAGGCCGATGACTACGTCGGATTGGAGATCCAATCCGTGATGCAAGGCCGCCTCAGTAATCCAATTCGACGCCATCGAAATGTGACCGAGAAGCTTGCCCTGTAAGCTGTACTCCGTGACAATTCCCATCTGAGCGATCATCTCTTCCGGCTTCGCAATATCATGCAAAATGATGCCTGCTTTAATCAGATCCGGATTAAGAAACGGACGCTGCTTGCAAATGAACTCACCAATTTCCAGCATCCGGACAATGTGGTACGCTAACCCGGCAAAGTACGCATGATGATGTGTTTTGGCAGCAGGATAATGGTTAAGCTTATCGCCTACTTTCGCCACGCAGAAGGAAACGATATTTTTGATAGTAGGATTCGTGATGCTTTCCAATACGCCATTGATCGTATGAATAAGATCGACTGGACTTATGGGAGCCGACCGGATGAAATCTGTCATTTGTATGCCGTCTTCAGCCAGCACCTTGCGTATTCTACCAATTTTCACTTGCAATCTATCGCGGTACGTTTGAACCAGCCCCTGAACCTTCACCAATGTCATCGGGAAAAAGGTTTCCTTATCCGTGGCGCTGACATCCCACATTTTCGCCGAAATTTGCCCGCTGGCGTCACACAGCACGATATCCATGAAATCCTTGGCAGGCGTCGTATTCGTTTGCTTAATTTCCAGTTCCTTAATAAGATAAAAACCAACAAATTCCTCTGGAGCTTGCAGCTGCTTAATTAATGTCATTTTAGTTCCTCCATATGTCATTAGGAACTATTATACTATGAAAATGGAGGAATGGCTGATTTGATTCAAAAGATTCGTCTCTCTCAATCAAATTAACGACCTCGGTATCAAATACGACCACACGATTAGCGGAAGGGATGACAGGACGGCGAGGCCCCACCTGACAAAAATAAGGGAACCAGAGGCCGCTATTTCGCCATACTCAGCCAGTTCCCAAATTCAGGCGGAACTACAGGGCTTTATTTGCCCGCCAAGCCCCGTTTCCCACTCCAAATCGGACAAATAGAGGACCACAGTTCCCACTAAATTGCAAAATGAGCAGTTTTCGCCAAAATAGCGCCCTGTAGATCCCTTTGAGCCCCCGAGGCCACGCCTTGGACCCTTGCAGTCCCCCGCTCACACAGCCCCTGGCCTCATTAAAGCCCAAAAAACGCCCTCGCCGTCCTCGTCGTTGCTTCCGCAACCTCCTCCGCCGGTTTACCTAAACATTGCGCAACGGTTGCTGCAATATGAGGGAGAAACGCCGGCTCATTCCGGCCATCCTGCGGCTTAACGGGTAAATCCCGAGGCGTCAGAAAAGGGGCATCGGTCTCCAGCATCAAACGATCCAAAGGCACCCGCTTCACCAGCTCGCGCAAATGCTTGCCTCTGCGTTCATCGCAGATCCAGCCGGTGATGCCGATATGCAGTCCTAGCTGCAGATAGACGTCAAGCTCCCGCAATGACCCCGTAAAACAATGAACAACGGCCTTACTTTTTCCCGCGCCCAAATATGGTTTCAGAATACGCACGAAATCAGGATGCGCTTCCCGCTCGTGCAGAAAAAGCGGCATGTCCAGCTCGCACGCAAGCTGAATCTGTTCTTCGAACCATTTGCGCTGCACATCACGCGGTGAAAAATCCCGGTTGTAATCCAGCCCGCACTCCCCAATGGCCACAACCTGAGGCATCTTGGCTAATCGCCTCAAGGTATCCAGCGTTCGCGCCGTACAATTCTTCGTGTCGTGCGGATGGACACCGGCTGTCGTGAACAGCTGCCCTGGGAATTTCGCCGCATACCGCGCAGCCGAATCGCTGCTTCTCTCGCTTGTGCCCGTCAAAACTAGAGGCGCCACGCCTGCCTGAACCGCTCTGGCAACGACCTCCCCCCGATCCTGCTCAAAAGATCGATGCATCAAATTAACGCCAATATCAATAAGCCCTCTACGCATTCCGACCGCTCCCCTCTCCTGATTCATATATACTGCAGAACTCCGCAGGAACGCCATCTGCAAGCCAAACTTCGTTGCCTGCATAATAGAATTCTATCCCCGTTCGCAAAGCCTTCACCGTATCAATGCTTAAAATGACAAGCTCTCCTCTGCGCTTACCGGCAAGTGCAGCAAAATCAAGCCCTTCGGACAAATGCACATACTGCCGCTGCATGGGGCGCAATCCTTGTTTCAAAATCTTAGGCGCAGCCACCACATTCGTACCATGATAAAGCGTCATAGGCGGAACCCCGGTTGGATAGCTGACTTTATCATGGCTATGCCCGTACCTCGCCTTAATGCGATCGCCTACGATTTCAAAGCGCTGCTTTTCACAGCGCTCTACAACCTCTTCTATATCGTTCAAGCTTAGCTCCGACCACTCCGGCTGAGCGCGAAGAACATCCAATAAATCTGCAACCGCGCAAGATCCATCAGCAGAATCCAGGCGAAGCCCAAATTTCTCCGGCGAATGCCGCAATATTTTACTCATGAACTTACTTAACCTTGTTTGCACGTTATTTGATAACATTCGTATCACATCCTTCCATCTATCCCCATCTCAATTCACCAAAAACCCAACCCGAACCTCCGAGTTCTCCTTCAACCACGACATCGTCTGCCCTTTATGCAGATCAGATTTCATTGACTTCACCAGCTTCTCTATGTCCACACTCTGCTCATAGTGCCACTGAAGCGCAGCCGCTGCGAACAGCTCATTTAACTGGGCAAAAGTAAATCCCTCCGTTATCTTCGCTGCAATTCGCATCATTTCATCGGTCAAGAGCTTCCCCATACCCTTTTGCTCCAAATAGGTCTGCCTTAGCGTGACGTCTGGAAGCTGGATTTCATAAGCGCGGTCGAAGCGCCCTGCCCGGTTCATCAACGCGGGATCAATTTGCTCCGGATAATTGGTTGTTCCAATGAGGAAAATGCCTTCTTTCGAAGTCGCGCCGTCCAAAATATTCAAAAAGTAAGACCTTGACCGCTGAGGCATCGCATCAATATCCTCAATGACCAGAATCATTGGCGCCAAGTTCGCCGCCGCTTGAAAAACCTCCTGAATGGAGTCGCTGCACGTATTCTCCGTGATTTGCCAGTAAGCAACCGGCGCTTTCACGCTGCCGGCAATGGATTTGACAAGCGTTGTTTTTCCGTTGCCCGGTTTCCCGTAGAGCAGGATGCCTCTTTTGTAAGGAAGCCCATATTCCTTAAAAAAGGTACGGTCTTCATCGAAAAACTGGTCGATGGACCTATAAATATCCCGCTTCACTTCCTCCTTCATAATGACCTCTACGCGGTCGACCATGCGGGTAATGGGAGCGAGCTCTTTTTCCATGCCATGAGGTCCGTCTGTAAAAATGGTCACCTGCCGCCGGTCCAAAGCTCTGCGACGCTGCCGCGCCTGCTCTAGAAAACGCCGAAGACTGGCGTCGTCCACGGCAAAAACAAAGTCCTCAGCGCCAATGCCATGCAATCGAAATACAGGCACCCGGGCCAGCGCGATTCCCCAGTCGGGATAGGCAAAAACGTTATTGCGCAGGGTAGGAAAAGTACGGTAGGCCGAAATTTCGCTCTCTCCCTCCAGTCCGAATGCCCGGGATTCCATATGATCAAAAATTTTTGCTACATGCCGTACGTGACGGCTCCCTGATTTAACATCCTGTTCCAACAGCTCCCAATATTCTTCTTTCCCATCGTCACTCACATAGGCTTCAAACTGCTTACCAAATTGTTCTCCCAGCACGCTTTGGATGCGTCCAATTACATAAGCATAATCCCCATATGCGGTGAGTGCGCCGCTGCCAGACCTATTCGGGACGGTCACTGCGGCCGCAAAATCTTCTCCTGTTTTCACCATGTGTTCTATCGTCATTTGGCACCTTTTACTGTCGCCATGGGCTTGCACTTCGCAACAACCTGAGCCAAATCCGCTCCGACGACACTCTCTATAATTTGATCGACATCTTTGTAGGCTTGCGGAGACTCATCGAGAATCGATTCCAGTGACTTTTGATTGACGACGATTTCCTCCGAGGTCCCTACGCGCATGGATGCGGCAAATTCACTTAGCGTAATCAGCCTTTTCGTTGCGCTGCGCGAACGGATGCGCCCCGCTCCATGGCAGATGGAGTGAAAGTTGGCTTGGCCGCCCGGCGCACCGACCATGATATAGGAGGGCGTCCCCATCGAACCCGGAATGAGCGCGGGATGACCGGTGTTCACATAGGGCAGAGGATTATCCGGGTGCCCTGCGGGAAGCGAACGCGTCGCCCCTTTGCGGTGGACAAAATACGATTCCCCCTCATGCTTCTCCTCCCAGGCATAGTTATGCATAAGATCGTACAAGGTCGTCATTTCAAACTTCGACCCGAACACATCCTTGCCCGCCTCGCGAACGGCGTATGCGATGAGGTGTCTATTCACAACGGCATAATTAAGCGCCGAGTACATCAAATTGACATAGGACTGCGCAGCCTCATGCTCCAGCGGAGCAAAAACCAGCTTAGGATCGGCGGTTCCCAATCCAAGCATTCGCATGACCTTCGACATCTCGCTGCTGCATACTTGGCTGACGGAGCCGCCCCACGCGCGTGATCCGGAATGGATCATGACGATGACTTGACCATCGAACAGCCCCCACGCCTCGGCGACTTCGCGATTCTCTTCAGCGATCTCAACTGCCTGAATCTCGGCAAAATGGTTCCCATTCCCCAGCGTGCCGAGCTGACGATGGGAGCGGTGCCACACCGCATTCGGGAAGCGGTTCAACACATTTTCATCCACTGTAAATTTGCTGCACTCTACATGGGTAAGGGAAGTCGCCTTCCTGGGCGTATACCCGTCTGGTATATATTTTTTCGGCAGGCCGTGCAGACCTTTAGTCACGATGTGTTCCAAGCGAACATCCGAGAAGTGACCGCGTACGTGATCCTCGACAGGCAAATATTTTTCTATCGTTTTCACCAGCTTGCGGCGCAGCTTCACGTCTTTCAGCTCATCCTTGTGTACATTCGTCATATGCACCCTCATGCCGCAGCCGATATCGCTGCCGACGATCGACGGCGACACATACCCATCATGGGTATGCCACGCAGCCGTTGTGCCAATGCAAGTGCCGACACCTACGTGTACGTCCGGCGTATAGCTCATATATTTCTGATTCGGAATCTGCAAATTGTTGTTAGCCATCTGAAACACTTGATAATCTAACGCTTTGAACAGCTCAGGAGCTGCATAAACATGGACAACCCCCGAAGGGAGCTGAACCTGCTGTACATAATTTTCTTTCATTCGTATTTATCCTCTCTATGAACCCCAAACCTCCTTCAGCGCCTCGCGGAACAGAGCATCCAATACTTGATCCTGCTGCTCGCCGGAGGTCGCAATGTGTTTGGCGGTTTCTTCAAAATAAGCGATTTGCCGCTCTAAATAGTCATTGATCACGGCTATTTTCGGCTCTAAGTCGAATTCGACACCGGCCTTTTTCCGGGTCAACAATGTGTCTATTTCTTGCTTTAATTTCGAGTTGGGGAGCACTTGCTCCACCAGCTTTTCAAATTCCATGGGAGGCATGCTGCCGTGCCTCTCAATCCACTCGCAGGCGAGTATCGGGCGCAGCACGTAGAAATATTTTTTGATTTTGACGAAATCGCCTTGCAAATATTCGCGAAAATTCCCTTTTGCCATATGCAGGTAGTGATACATGCTTGATCGCGGGGAAAATGTGAACGGTGAGAGCTGACGGATTTTCTCCGTTACGCTGTACCGCTCCATATACGGGATCGGCGATTGCAGCCACTCGAGCAAAGGCGGATTCGATTTGCGAAACAAGTTCAACGCCTTCTTCAAATCCCAACCGTTGATATCGAGAAGATCGCTGATCGGACGTTCGATGACATCCCGTTTCTCAAAAATGGACAAGTACCAGTCCACCGGCCTGACATAGATGAACCTTACATCGTAGTCGCTGTCCTTAGACGGGAATCCCCACGCCCTGCTGCCTAACTCACAGGCATACAGAATCCGGACGCCCTCCTCTTGCTCGATTTGTTGAAGCTGTGAATGGATATGTTTTAGTTCCAAAGTCATCGTACTCACCCTTTCTTCCAAATATGGACGCAAAAAAACCGTAGACCAACATCGTCTACGGCTCTTCATGTCAAATTTAAACGAAGCCACTCCACCGAGGACCTACGTATTCGTCACAAACCCGGTCGAGACCGATGGCATGCTGCATTGTTCAATTGTCAGGATAGAAATTTGATTGCGAATCATATCGTCGGCCTCCTTTCCATTCATTTACAAACATCATACGAGTCAAACCTACCTCACGTCAATCATCCTGCGGCGGAAAGATTCGTTATACTCAACCTATACCCCTTTGATCGCCACCATCGGTTTGCAAGTCGCCACCACATCTGCAAGCGAAGCGCCAACCACGCTGTCAATAATGAGATCGACATCCTTGTACGCTTGCGGACACTCATCCAAAATCGTTTGCAGCGAGCGATGGTTTACCAAAATCTCTTCCTCGGTGCCTACTTTGAGCGATTGCGCGAATTCATCGACGGTGACCAGCTCTTTGGTCGCTTTACGCGATCTGGCTCTCCCGGCGCCATGGCAAATGGAGTAGAAGTTCTTAACCCCTTCCTCTCTCCCCACCATGATGAAGGACGAGGTTCCCATTGAGCCCGGGATCGAAATGGGGGCATACAAAAGATTCTTGTCGGGATTTTCAATCCCCCAGCTTTGCATCGCTTCTCTGAAAACTTTCGTAAACTCTTGGCCTAATCTTGCGCCCCAGGCGCGTGATCCGGAGTGGATCATAACGACGACCTGACCATCGAACAATCCCCATTCCGCAGCCAATTGCTGATGTTTTTCCGCCACTTCCAAGTATTGAATTTCGATAAAATGGTTTCCACCGCCAAGCGTTCCCAGCTGGCCATGCGCATATTTGCCGATTTTCTCCGGCAAGCTCTCCAGGTAGACATGATCGAACTGGAACGTAGACTCTTCTACATGCGTCAACCATTGTTCGCTCGGGATATACGATTGTGGGAGCCCTTTCAGCCCGTGTTTCACAACTTCCATAATGTCGATATCGGCATAGTGCGTATTGGTGCGCTCATTCGTCGGCACATATTTCTCAATGGCTTTGATTAACGCCCGGCGTACGCCTTTGTCTTGAATATCTTTTTTGTGCAGCGATGTCGTATGAACGCGCATGCCGCAGCCGATATCCACGCCCACAATGGAGGGGGAAACGAAGCCGTCTTTGAAGGTCCAGACAGCCGTTGTGCCGATGCAGGTGCCAATGCCCACGTGAGCATCCGGCGTATAGCTCATATGCATATTGCGGGGAATCCGCAGATTGTTGTCCGCCATTTCATAAACCCGGCTTTCAAAAGACTGAAAGACCTCGGGGTTAGCAAAAACGTGAAGGCGGCCATGAGCCAGTTCCATTTCGTAATGATTGTTGCCGTGTGTTGTCATTTTCATATCCGTGTCGGTTCTCCTCCGTTAGTTCTTCTGCACCTATCTTCGCTCATTTAGAATGAGGCGAACATGGCGAAAGTATGACGAGCAGCAAAAAGTTTTCCATTTTCTCCAAAACGTTCCCCTGCTACAATAAGATAAGGTTAGAGGAAGAGCGAGGGGATTATGTGGCTAGGGAAAGCTTTGATAAAGAAATCCAGTTTCTACGGATGTTCGTTCTGACCAGCGGAGCGTACAACCGGCAGCAATTTGCGGACAGACTGGGCATATCGGTTCATACGTTTGATAAAACGATACGCAGGTTAAAAGAAATCGTCGCTGCAATGCATCAACAAGTACCGGATGCGCAAAAGAAGGAATTCGCCGATATGCTGCGCTACAGCTATTTTGACTCAACAGACCCTCTTCTCCTGTTCTTATTTCGCGCCAAATCGTTGAAAGAATCGGAAAGCCTGCGCATGTCCACCCTGCTTGCCGCCTTGAATGAACAGCCTTTGACCGCAACACAGCTGATTGACGTATGCAGTAAAAAGCTCCCTGCGGACGCTTCCCTCCCGGATGAAAAAACGATTCGAAACGATTTGAAATATTTGGAGGAAGTCGGGGTTATTACGAAAGCATCCGAGGCGCGCCCTTACCGGTACCGCATCCATAATGCATTCATCCATGAGCTTACACAGGATGAGCTTCTTGATCTCTACGATTTTGTTGATGTAATGGCCAATACGCAGGTCCCGTCGGTGCAAGGTTATTTGCTGCGTGACGGGCTGAAAAAGCATATGAACCGCACTGCGGGCACATCAGCCGAACCAGCAGGGACAGAGCCTTTTCTATATAAATATCAGTACTATTCACGGATTTTGGACGAGGCCCATTTGTCCGCATTATTATCCGCGATCACACAGCGCCGCAAGGTCCGGTTCCTTTATTTTTCCCCGAAAAATAACCAAGCCTATGCTTCCAAAAATACGAACCCGTTATTCGAACGGGAAATGGAAGGCAAGCTGCAAATAACGGTGCCGCTGCAAATCGTGTACGATCACCAATACGGGCGGTGGTATTTGCTCGCGCAAGATTCGCGGCACGGAATCCGGAAATTTCGCCTGGAAGGGATGACGCAGATTGAGCACGGCGAGCCTGTAGACGCATCTTTTTTCGAGGAGAAAAAGAAGGAAATCGATGAGCGAATCCGGCTGAGCTGGGTCATTGATACGGGGCGTGCCGTTACGGTGAAAGTGCGATTTTACAATCCGGACCGTTCAGGACCTAATTTCATCAAAGACCGCGTCCGTCTACAGGGACAGTGGGGAAAAATAACGGAAGAAAATGATGATTCATTCGTTTATGAAATCACGGTCAACGGCACCTTGGAAATAAAGCCTTGGATTCGAAGCTTCGGGTCTAGCTGTGAAGTGCTGGAACCTTACGAGTTCCGGCAGGAGATGATTGCGGAGTGGAAGGAGCTTGCGGGGTACTATGAACCTTTTTGAGAAAATTTTTAACTATGACATGATGACGCGTCTGGAAAATTCCGGTACCCTCATGATTACTTCCCTGGAAAAATCTTGGCTAAAAACGATGCTCAGCCATTCGGCTGCCCCGCACGCTTTCACACCGGCTGCTTTGGAAAAGCTTCAAAGGGTATTGGATACAGAGCCTGATTTGGACTTATCCGAAGCGTTTACAGAGAAAGCCAGAAGCAATGAGATACATGTGTATCATCCGCTGCTGCGTACCCTGCGACGGATCATTACACGACATGGAGCCATCAGGCTTACTTACCGTGTGAAGGATGAGCGAACTTTTACCAATGAAATGGCTTTTCCGTATAAGCTCGAATATTCGCAAGTCAAGAAAGACTGGTATTTGCTCTGGTTTCATCTCAGGCACCGGGCGATGATGAGCACGAAGCTCGACAGCATCGATGCCATTCACGATCTTCCCTTCTCCGCCGAGCGGGCCGCTCAAGTCCGGTTACAAAGTGAAAAACTGCTGCAAAAGCGCCAAATCCACACCACCATCGCCGTCCTTAAGGAATACAATCGAGAATTATCGCGGATTTTGTATGCCTTCTCCTGCTTTGAGAAGCAGGTCGACTATGACGACACGGAGGGGACCTACACGATCCGGCTAACCTATCTCAACAATGAAGCCGAATATGTGCTTAGCAAACTTCGCTTCTTGGGCAAGCGAGTGCGCGTCACACAGGGCGAGCATTTGCAAAAGAGGATGCTGGAATCGGCTCAAAGAGCTTTGGCTAGATATGAGGCGGGCGGGTAAGCTGGAATTTATCCAAGTCCACAGTTGTCAAATTAATAGTGCTAACCCAAATCGAGTAGGCCCATGCGCATTTGCATGGGCCTCTCACAGATCCGGACATGCGGGTCATCGCATCCGGCTCCTC
>NZ_JBYTBS010000091.1:0-17462 GCF_058789495.1 Paenibacillus sp. FW126-R14
ATATTTTCTGAAATTTCTGGAAAATCGTTTTTAGTCGAGCTGACATCAACTCGATAGGTTTCATGCAACGCCAGTGACCATAGTTCCCCTTGGCCGTGAAAAGCGGACCTTTTCATAGAAATAGAGCCCTCTAGTTCCCTTTCAGCACGTGGAGGAGGAGACGAGTTGAGCAAATCAGTAATTCGAGGCGGGGATTGACACCCCTTCGACATCTTAGCTTGTTTTATGGGCGCGTTATGAGCGACTTTTGACGGTGTAGATAGTTAACGTTGTGGTTGGCGATACTGAGGTAAAGATTTGAGTGAAAAAAGTCAAAATAACAGGCTAACGATCCATCATTTATTCTTTATAATGAAAGATATATAACTTGTAATGGTAAAAATCACGAAGTCATGATGGGAAAGTAGGTCGTAGTATGACGAAAGTATATGCCGACAACTGGAACTTGGAGAATGTAAAAGCAGCGCTGCTAGCTGCTCAAAAAGATCCTGCACAGCTGCTCTTTCCGGAGGAAACGCCCTTGCAGGTGAAGGCGCGCTTGCTGCAAGGCAAAGAAAGCAACCGGCTTATCGAGGAGATTCGGGAGGAAGGGGACAAGCTGCTGCAGGAAACGATGCCGGAGCTGACATATTCCTTGTTCCGTTTGTTTTCCACAACGGGCTCACGAAGGGAGTATGAGCTTGTTTATTTTCGCCGCCGAAATCGGTTGACGACTTTCGGTTTGTTGGCTTGGCTGGAAGGCGCGGATAGCAAGTACATGGATACGCTTTCAGATACGATAGGGTCCATTCTGGACGAGTATACGTGGTGCTTGCCCGCGCATTTTCTGAATGGACCGGAAATGAGATCCGCCGCGCAGGAGCAATATGCGGCGGAGGGGCTTGTGAACCGCTCGGCGGAGTCGTTCACGATCGATCTTTTCGCGGCGGAGACCGCCTTCGCGCTAAGCGAAATCAGCGCGCTCCTCGGCGCGTCGCTGCCGCAGCTTCTTCGCGTTCGCATCCGCGAAGACGTGCTGCGCCGCATACTGCGGCCCTTTGTGACGCAGGCTCCCAGCGGCTGGGAGACCGCGACCCACAACTGGGCCTCCGTCTGCGGAGGCTCCATTGCCGCTGCAGCGATCTACACGCTGCAGGATGAGGACGAGCTCGCCGCGGTGCTGGAGCGAGCTTTTCCCGCGCTCGCTTCGTACTTAAGCGGCTTCGAAGAAGACGGAGCATGTACCGAAGGGTACATGTACTGGCAGTACGGCTTCGGCTACTTCACCTATGCCGCTGACCTGATCCTACGGCGCACTGGCGGCGCCGTGAATTGGTTCCAATCGGACAAGGTGCGCCAAGTGGCCCTGTTCCAGCAAAAAAGCTTCCTCCACGGGAGGAAGGTTGTAAACTTCTCCGACTCGCAAGGGGAGGCGGGTATTTTTATGGGGTTAAGCGGCTATCTGAAGCGGCTTTATCCCGAAGTTGAGCACCCGGAGCTGTCGCTTCGCGCAGGTTTTCGCGACGACCACTGCAGCCGGTGGGCGCCTGCTCTAAGGAACCTGCTTTGGTCATTAGATGACGTTGAGGGAAGCGCTTGGCAAACCGCGGCGTACTATTTACCGGACGCACAGTGGTTGGTGTCCAGGCAGCTGCAGGAGCAGGGTGCGTATGTTTTCGCAGCCAAAGGCGGGCATAATAATGAACCGCATAACCATAATGATATCGGACATTTCATCCTGTACGCGCAGGGTGAAACACTGCTTCCCGATCTGGGGAGCGGGCAGTATTCGCGGAAATATTTTGGGCCGGAGCGCTATGAAATTTTGTGCAACGGATCGCAGAGTCACTCTGTCCCCATCATTGACGGCTTGTATCAGGAAGCTGGCGAGGAGCATCGGGCAGAGCTGCTGGATTTTAGCAGTAACGACGAACAGGATGTGTTGGCTATAGAAATCTCCAGTGCCTACGGCACGAAAAAGCTTAACAAACTGGTGCGGCACTTCACCTGGCGCAAAACGGAGCCGCCGACCCTGGAGGTAACGGACAGCTTCGAGTTCGTACAAGGGCCGGCGACGCTTGTGGAGCGCTTCATGGCATGGCACCGTCCGCAGCAAGCGGAGGATGGGCGGATTATGATAGCGGCATCCGAGGCAGCGCGGGTTTACATCTCTTATGATCCTGATCTTTTTGATTGGGAGGTTGAGGCTCTTCATCACGTGAATCATTTTGATCAGCCGGAGACCTGCTATGCGCTTGATTTCAAGTTGAAGCCAGGCGTGCTGCCGGGGTCCGAGCCTAAGGTAACTGCGCCGTTTCGCTTTGCATTTTAATAGAATAAATCCATTTAGGAAGTGATGACATGAGTACTTCATTAGATTGGGCTCAAGAAGCTTGGGAAAAGACCGTTCATAAAGTAGCCAGAACAAGCCAAAGAATCGGAGACCGCTTCCCCCATGCCAGTGTAAAAGGCGAGTACCAGCTGGAGCCAGCCTCTTGGTGGACGGCTGGCTTCTGGCCGGGATTGTTGTGGCTGTTGTACCGCGACACGCAAAACGAGCAGCTGAAGCTGCTGGCAGAGTCCTGTGAAGAGCAGCTCGATCAAGTCATCGCGGATTACTACCGCTTAGATCACGATATCGGCTTCATGTGGACGCTGACGAGCGTTGCGCGCTATAAGCTGTTAGGCGCGGAGGATTCCAAGCGCCGCGGCTTGCTCGCGGCGAATCTGCTCGCTGCACGCTTCAACGTGCAGGGCAACTACATTCGCGCGTGGAACCCCTGGCGCGAAGGGGAGGACAATGCCGGCTGGGCCATCATCGATTGCATGATGAACCTGCCGCTGCTGCACTGGGCCTCCCGTACGACGGGAGACCCGCGTTACAAGCACATCGCCGTTCGGCATGCCGATATGGCGCTGGAGCACTTCATTCGCCCGGATGGTTCTGTGAACCATATCGTCGTCTTCGATCCGCATACGGGCGAAAAGCTCGAAGTGAAAGGCGGACAAGGCTTCGCCCCTGACTCCGGCTGGTCGCGCGGCACGGCGTGGGCGATTTACGGCATGGCGCTCAGCCATCTCCATACGGGAGATGAGCGTTATCTGCATGCCGCTAAGCGCGCAGCGCACTTTTTCATGTCCAACTTGCCGGAGGATAGCGTGCCGCATTGGGATTTCCGTTTGCCGGAGGGGATTACGGCTTACCGTGACACGTCGGCTGGCGCTTGCGCAGCCTGCGGTTTGCTGCTGATCGCTGAGCAGGTGGGCGGTCAAGAGAGCAGCCTGTACCGCCAAGCGGGTGAGCGGATCTTGAACTCGCTCTATACGAACTATGGCGCATGGGACTCAGTGACGGAGGAAGGACTTATCCTTCATGGCACGAGCCATTACCCGGAAGGCAAGAATATAGATGTGCCGCTCATTTATGGCGATTATTACTTTGTGGAAGGTTTATCCCGCCTGTTAGGGCGTGGGGAGCTGTTCTGGTAAGCTTTTGAATAAGCTGTCTGAAGTCAGAGATGACTTTGGGCAGTTTTTTTTTCGAAAATCGGTTTTTTATATATAGACACGTTATATATCAGTATGATATATTAACAATCGAAATATAAAACCATGTTAGTTATGGAGGAGATTTCACCATGAACAGTCAGGACGTCATTTTAGGCGCGCTAATGGATCGTTCGTTAACCGGCTACGAAATTAAACAGCAATTCGAAACTTTATTTTCCTACTTCTATAGCTCAAGTTACGGAACGATTTATCCCATGCTTCACCGGATGGAGAAAGATGAGCTGCTGACGAAGGAAAGCATCCTGCAGGACGGGAAACCGAACAAAAATGTGTACACCATTACAGAGAAAGGAAGAAAGCAATTCTACGACTATCTCTCTAGTCCAATCGAATCGGAAAGTGTGAAGTCGGATTTCATGATGAGACTGTTTTTTGGTGAACATGTGAGCAATGACAAGGTAATCGAGTGGCTGGAGAAGGCGCAGACCCACACGCTGGAGCAATTGAATGATTTGAAAGCCATGTGTACGTTGTACAAAGATTTGATGGAGCCTTCGCAGGTCATCTGTATTCAAATCGGCATGAAGGAGTTTGAAGCAAAGTTGGAGGCGATCCAGGAAGGATTGATCCGATTCCAAAATTTAAAGAATGAGGAGAGGAATTGACATGAACGGTTCAGGTTCGAATAAAAAGTTGATTATTTTGGCCATGGCGCTCGGCTTATTGATGTCGTCTTTGGATAATACGATTGTGGCGTCCTGCATTAACAAGTTAAGCCAAGACTTTAATGTGTTTGATAAAATTAGCTGGGTGTTCACGGCTTATATGCTGGCGGCTACGAGTACCATGCTAGTCTTTGGAAAAATGTCGGATTTATTCGGCAGAAAAATGTTTTACTTGATCGGGATCGGCATGTTTCTAATCGGTTCGGCCTTATGTGGGGTCGCACAAAGCGTAGATCAGTTGATCTGGTTCAGGGTGATCCAGGGGATTGGCTCCGGCGCGCTGTTTCCGATCAGTTTTACAATTATCTATACGATCTTCAATGATCCAAAGGATGCTGCCAAAATGTCCGGGGTATTCGGCGCGATTTTCGGCCTTTCTTCCGTAGCGGGACCGCAGCTGGGCAGTTTTATTGCCGAGCATCTGGGATGGAGATGGAACTTCTACATTAATGTGCCGATTGGTTTGGCTTCCATGCTCGTTCTGATCGTTGCGTTGAAAGAAACGCGTTCGGAGCATAAGCCAAAAATCGATTATCTCGGCACGGTATTTCTCATCATAACAACCGTTTCGCTCATGTTAGCGCTCGAATGGGGCGGCAAAGATTATGCCTGGAGCTCTTGGCAGGAAATTGGCTTGTTCGTTGTATCGGCGATTTTCGGAGCGCTATTTATTATGGTTGAAAAGCGCGCTGCCGAACCGGTTCTCCCGCTTAGCATCTTCAAAAACAAAATGGTGCTCGGAACCAGCATCATCGTCTTCTGCCAAGGCGTGCTGATGTTTTCGGCGATTACCTATCTGCCTATTTTCACCGTTGCGGTGCTGGGTCATACCAACTCGAACGGCGTGTTGACGCCGATGATGGCCTCCCTCATTTGCGGTGCTATTCTTTTCGGATTTTTGCAATCCAAATTCGCCTTCCGTCCGCTGCTGATGGTCAGTATGCTAATGACGATTGCCGTTTCGCTGCTCCTGACGATGGTGGGTCCTAGCGCTTCTAGCGGGTATATGATTGGTCTTATGATTCTGCTTGGTTTTGGGGCTGTCGGTCCTTTGATGAGCGTTGCGCAGAGTGCGATTGCCGCGAATGTCGATCCCAAATACATGGGCGTCAGCTCCTCCATCGTTGGCTTCTGGCGCAGCATCGGGGGAATCATGGGCGCGTCTATTATGGCGACCATTGTCAATAATGACTTGAGTCACCTCATTACGGACGGTGCGGCTAAGGCCGGCATTCCCGCGGACAAAATCAGCACACTGGCGAATCCCGAGCTGCTGATGCGTGCAGGCGGAACGATTCCGCCGGAGATCCGGCAGTTCCTGCAAGGGGCGTTGGCAACCGCCATTAACCACGGGTTCATCCTTAGCATCTGCGTAGGCATCATCGGTTTCGTTACTGCCTTGTTCGTGGGCTCAAGCAGACTGGAAGCCGCGAAGAGACAGGAAGCTAGTCCTGTTCATGTGTAGAAGGTATCGTGTACCCGCCAGTTTTTAGGCGGCTGAGTGAAAGAGCTGTCAGCTTTTTTGATTGCTTGTGATTTTGGCGCGTGGATGGGGATAGAGTGAGTAGGAGCGGGAGAGGAACGAGCTAGGAACGGGATAGAAACTGGATAGGGAAGGGGAGGAACGGATAGGTAAGGAGAGAAATGAAGGGGAAAGGAGAGAAAAGGAGAGAAAAGGAGGTATATGAAGAAAAGTAGAGAGAAATAAAAAGAAAAGGGGGAATAATGAGAGAAAAGAAGAGAATAGGAGAGAAATTGTGGGGAAAGTAGAGAATGAGAAGGATTAAGGAGTAAGTGAGAGGGAATAAATCAGAGGAACTAAGCAGAGAAGGTGTAAGTAAGGGAGTAAGTGAGTAAGTGAGTAAGTGAGTAGGAGTAAGAGAATAGGAGAAATTGTGAGGAAAGTAGAGAATGAGAAGGATTGAGGTAGGAGGAGAAAAAATGGAAGGGGAGATGTGTTGAGCGGAGTTTTGGAGTTATGCGGTCATTGGAAGAAATCAGTTTGTGAGGCACCTCACGAGACAAATTCCCCACCTCAGTTGGAAGAAATCCAACGAAAAGGGGATTTAGCTGGTCCAAACAGTGTTTTCATTGGAATAAATCCAACGAGATCGTGGGGGAGGAGGAGAGACAGAGGGGGCGTAGCAGTATGAGGAAGAAAGAACCTGGGTAAAGAGAAGGTAGCGAGTCAGAGAGTATTGAGGGGGAGTAAGTGAGAGAGCAGGTAAGTAAGCGCGGTTCCGCTCAAACTGTGGACGGCTTTCATCTTCGCCACTTTGGCCACATCAAGCTCAAGTCCTCGTTGTATTTTATACAACATACAGGCGCTTTTTACTCAGCAATCGCGCCTACGTTGTACAAAATACAACCATTTGAGCCGAAATGACGAAGAAATCCCCCTTTTCAACCCAAATCGTTGTACAAACTGCAACATAGGGGAGCATGATGCCCGATAGACACCCATATTGTTGCACAAAGTGCAATATAAAGATGGATGAGCCCGGGCAGAGAACAGACTGTCGGCACTCAAACCGTTGCATCCAAGGCGTACGCCGCCGCTGCTTTGCGTTGCTCCGCCGCGCGCCATCCGGCCAGCAGCATCTCGTGCTGCCGCGCCGCCACGCGCCGCCGCTGCATTGCCCTTGCTCCGCCGCGCGCCAGCCGGCCAGCAGCATCTCGTGCTGCTGCACCGCACCGCCGCTGCTTTGCGTTGCTCCCCAGCGCGCCATCCGGCCAGCAGCATCTCGTGCCGCCGTGCCGAAACGCGCCGCCGCAGCATTGCCCTTGCTCCGCCGCGCGCCATCCGGCCAGCAGCATCTCGTGTAGCCGCGCCGCCACGCGCCGCCGCAGCATTGCCCTTGCTCCGCCGCGCGCCAGCCGGCCAGCAGCATCTCGTGCCGCCGCACCGCACCGCACCGCGCCGCTCTGCCGCTGCATTGCCCTCGCTCTGGCGCACGCCACCCGCTCAGCAGCATCTCGTGCCGCTGCACCGCACCGCGCCGCCGCTACTCCGCCGCGCGCCATCCGGCGAGCAGCTTCTCATGCTGCTGCGCCGCAAGATCAAAACGGTACGTGGCCAGCAGATTTTCCAGCTTCACCGGCGCAAGAAGCGGGTTCACCGGAATGTCCGGCGCCACGGGGAAGGAGAAGGCGGTGTTCATATAGTCGGTCTGCACCTCGCGGGACAGCATAAAGTCAACCAGCTGCTTAGCGGCCGCCAGGTTGTTGCCGCCCTTCAGGATCGACACGGCGCCGATCTCCCACCCGGCTTGCGGCGGGATGAAGGAGGAGATGTTGTAGCCCGAGTTTTTGAAGCGCAGCTGATCGCTTAAGAAGGAGACGGCCGCCGCCATCTCGCCTTCCGCCAAATGCTGCGCGCTCGTGTTGCCCGCGAACGTCATGGAGGCGCTTTGCTTCTTCAGCGCCTGCATCAGAGCGATCGCTTCGCTATCTCCGCGCTGCTGCGCCAGCGAAGCGAGCAGCGTATAGCCGGTTCCCGATGTCTCAGGATCGGGAATCTCGATTTTGCCCTTGAGCTCGGGGCGCAGCAGATCCTCATACCGCTGTGGCAGCGGCAGATCCTTCAGTTGGGGGTCCTGCTGCCAGACGGTTTGATTCACGCCAATGGCCAGCGCCCCCATGTACATGCCGGTCCAGTAGCCGTCGGCATCCTTGTATTTGGCGGAAATGCCGCCCGCAGCTGCCGGTGAGTAGCGGAGGGATTTGCTTTTGTTTTTCAGCTGCTCATGCAGATCGGCAGGGCCGCCGAGCACTACGTCGATTCCGGTTTTGCCCAGTGTCAGCAGATGGTAGCTGGCTTCGCCGCTCGACATCCGGATGATATCGTACGGCTGGTCCGTCTTTTTCTTGAACGTTTCCATCAGAATACGTCCGGCATCTTCCTGAAAGATCACGTAAACTTTGAGCGGCTGGTTGCTTTTCTTTTCCCCCAGCACGCGAAAGCCAAGGAAGATTCCAATTCCTACGATGAGCAAGAGCAGCCCTTTTTTCCACATGATGCAAATCCCTCCTGAACAGCCAAAAAAGGAAACGAAAGTTTCCCTTTTCAGCCCATCTAGTTGTCTGTGTATCCTATTCGCTAATCTTAATCAGATGAATCTTATCTTCGGCTGCCCGGATCGTAACATTTCCTTGATATCTGGTTAACCCGATGTCATACGCATCGACAATCCATTCTTTCATATTATCATCCAGAATGAAATACCGCTCTTTCTCGCCGAGGAACATCGAGGATTTCACGAAACCTTTAACGAGGAAGCTCCCGGCTTCCGGTGCATTGATCCGCATCGATTCAGGACGAATGCTGAGCAGCACTTTTTCACCCGGCGTAACGGTTTCATCCGTCGTCACGCTCGCTGTGAGGCCGCTGCTGCTATAAACCACGGTAGCTTTGCCATTCGCAAATTCGCGGACAACGGCATCGACGAAATTGGTCGTACCGATAAAGTCGGCGACATAAGGCGTGCGAGGCTTGTAGTAAATCTCATGCGGTGTGCCGTACTGGTCAATCGCGCCTTTATTAAAGACAACGATGGAGTCGGACATCGACAACGCTTCTAGCTGGTCATGGGTAACGTAGATCACGGTAAGACCAAGCTCCTGCTGAATGCTTCGCAGTTCCACGCGAACTTCTTCGCGCAGCTTCGCATCCAAGTTACTGAGCGGCTCATCCAGCAGGATGATCGGCGAGTTCATGACCAGGGCGCGAGCCATCGCCACCCGCTGCTGCTGCCCCCCGGACATCTCGTGCGGGTAGCGCTCTTCCAAGCCGGTAAGCTTCACCTTGGCCATAGCGGTCTTCACGCGTTCTTGCACTTCCGCTTCGGGGCGCTTCTGGATATCCAGTCCGTAGGCGACATTATCAAAGACGGTCATGTGCGGGAACAGAGCGTACTCCTGGAACACCATCGGCGTTCCGCGTTTGTAGGGAGGCAGATCGTTGACGATCTGGCCGTCGATTTTAATCTCACCCGCATCTATCGTATAAAAGCCTGCAATGGAGCGCAGCAGTGTCGTTTTTCCGCATCCGCTCGGTCCGAGGAAGGTAATGAATTTTCCGCGTTCGATTTGCAGGTCGATCTGTTTGAGAACATGATTGCTGCCGAACACTTTACTGACATTTTTTAAATCCAACAAAACTTGTGAACTCATGATCACTCACTCCTTGTTTAGAAATCAAATATTTTTACTTTCGAGCGGAAAATGAGCTTTATCACACCGAGCGTAGCCAGTGTTGTTCCCATCAAACCGACGGCAACAGCGGCAGCCCAGTAGTAGGTTCCGGTCTCTGCATAGTTGAAGATCGATACGGCGGCGACGACCCATTTGGGCGTAATCAGAAAGACGATGGTGCTTAAGGTGTTCATATTTTTCATAAAGGCATAGACGAAGTTGGCGACAATGGTCTTTTGCAGCATCGGAAACACGATGGTCGTCAGCGTGCGGCGGCTGTCCGCGCCAAGATTCGTTGCGGCTTCCTCGATGGATTTGTCCACCTGCTTGAAGGAAGCGGTGAGTCCCCGGTACCCGACGGGCATCTGTTTCAGCAGCATGGCCACGATAATCAAGACGGCGGAGCCCTGCAGCATAATCGGTCCGTTGCTGAAAGCGACGATCAAGGCCAGACCTACGAAGGTACCCGGAAGAGCGATCGGTAGGACGGCGGTGAAATCGAGCAATTTTTTGCCTGGAAAAGGCTTGCGTACGACGACATAAGCCAGCACGAGGGCGAATCCGACGGCAAGAATGGAAGCGATAAGCGACAGCACCAAGCTGTTGAGAACAGCGGGGCTGGAAGGATTGAACACCATTTTAGCCATATGACTTAGTGTAAACGTGTTGTCCCGCCCGAAGTTCTTCGTGAACGCGAACAAGATGGTAATGACGAACATCGACAGGATGAAGAGCGCCATGATGCTGTTGAAAATAAACAGAAGGATGTCCGTCTTGCGGGACGTCTTCACCCGGTTCAGGCCGGAAACGGGCTTTCCGGTAATGGTGGAATAGGAGCCCTTGGACAGCAGCTTGCTTTGAATAACGAAAACCAGCAGGGCGGGAATCACCAGAACGACGCCCATGACGGATGCGAGTCCGGGCTCGTTGTTAATGATTTCTCCGTAAATTTCAACAGCCAGAAGGGAGTAATTTCCTCCGATCAGCTTGGGATTGCCGAAGTCGGCAAAGCAGTTGATCGCCACCAGCAGGAAGGCGTTGATCACGCCGGGAAGCGCTAATTTGAACGTAATGCTGCGGAAAAGCTTGAAGCCGCGTGCGCCGAGATTCTGGGCGGCAATTTCCAGATTGGGCGAAATGGCGCGCAGGACGCCGGTAATGGTCATGTAGGCTAATGGGAAGTACGAGATCGTCTGAACGATCCAGAGACCCGGCAAGCCGTATAAGTCGAGTTCGACGTTAAACCAGGCTTTGAGCGTTTGCGATACCATGCCGCCTCTGCCGAATAACAGCAGGAAGGCAAGGCCCGTCATAACGGACGGCGCGAGAATCGGGAGAAAGGCGATAAAGCGGAAAAACTTTTTCCCCGCAATGTTGCTGTAATGAATCGAATAGGCATAAATAAAGCCGCAAACCGTAGCGGTTAGCGCTGAGAGGGAGGAGCTGACGACTGTGTTCAACAGCGCGGTGCCATAGCGGCTTTTGCTGAAAAAGGTCGTCCAATCCGTCGCTCCCGGCAGGGCAATGACATAAATAAGCGGATAAATGACGAAGAGACAGAGAACGGCGAAACTGATGAGTACGAGTATCAGCGAGGAGGGATCTTTCACCAGCTTGCTGACCGAGGTGCCCATGCCTTTTTTTTCTATGATCATAAGGGGCTCACGACCGCCTTCCACATTCATTGTTTAGGCGGGCATTGGTCCGTAAAGTCTACGGGTTCCAATGCCCTGGAAACGCTTTCTTATTTGAGGTTCTTGAGCGCGTCCTGCAGCTCTTTGCGCTGCTCGGCAGCTTTCCACAAACTGTAGGTTGTATTGTATTTCGTTGTTTTGATGTCGATACCGCCTTTAGGGATCGGTACGGTAGGTTTCACGGAGCTTGCGAAAGCCGATTCGGTGTAAAGGAGTCCCGGTTCATTCGTCAGCATGAAATCCATGAGCTTCTTGGCGCCAGCGGTGTTTGCGCCGCCTTTGACAATGGCCAGTCCGCCAACTTCATAGCCTGCCGCTTCCGGAACGATGGAAATAATCGGGCTGCCTTGATTTTTCATTTTCAGCTGGTCGCCTAGGAAGGTGATGCCGATCGTGTACTCGCCTTTGGCCGCTTTTTGAATCGGCTCAATACCGGATTTCGGTCTCTCTTTCAGGTTCGGAAGCAGCTTCGCCACATAGTCCAGCATTTTATCTTTGCCCCATACTTGCGCAAGGGAGGCTACAGCCGTATAGGCAGTCCCGGAAGTTGCCGGGTCGGACATGCCGATTTCACCTTTGAATTTCGGATCCAGCAGCTCTTGGAACGTCTGCGGATAAGGAGCACTCGCGTATTTCTCTTTCCAGCGCTGCTCGTTGATGCCAATAGCAATCGGATTCAGGTAAAAACCGGTCCAAAAGCCTTCTTTATCCTTCATATTGTCCGGAATATCTTTGGCGTTCGTGGAGATGTAACTCTCCAGTGCGCCGGCTTTTTTCAATACTTCATGCGAATCCGCCGGACCGCCCATCAGGAAGTCGGCCTGCGGTTTGCCCATCTCATTTTGGACACGCGTTACGGCTTCACCGCTCGGCAGGCGAAGAACATCGTAGTCGATCCCGGTCTCTGCTTTGAATTTATCCAGGATCTTGCGCGCTTCTTCTTCTTGGAAAATGGAATACACGGTAATTTTGCCTTTCGCTTTCCCGCCGAAAACACCGGACTTGTACAGGAAGAATCCTGCTATAAGCACAACAACAATAGTGGATAAGATTAGAACGGAGCTGTTACTTTTTTTTCTAGCCATTTCATCAACCATCCCCTCGATAGGTTAGGAGGCGTCACTTAATTTGAAATAGGCTTTATGGTTGGTTTCATCCAGCAAATCAAACACGATGAAGTAAGCGTTGTCATAGAGATCGACATGCAGCCAATGCTTCCCGCTCGCGGCTTCGTCCGTTAACTGCACGACATAGTGGGCGCTCGGGCGCTCCGCCATGAAGTCAAAATGGCTGAAATCGATCAGCCGGACCGCCGTTCGCATCTGCGCCGTTAGCGCCGCCCGATCCGTGCCCAGTAACGCGGTGAGAACGCCGTCCTGCAAGCGGAATACCTGATGGGCCGGGTTCGCAATCACGCTGCCGACCGTTTCAGCGGTGAGCGTTTTGTCGATCAGCATATTTTGCAGTTTGCGGATCTCCGCGCTGATTTCCAGCGAATTCACCATGTCACTGCCGAAGCGAAAGCCGCTGGTCCCGATTTGGAAGGGCACATCCTCCTGATCCAAGTAAGCCATTGAGCCTGTCAGCAGCAGCCGTGAAGGGTTCGCACGAGTGGGCTGCCCCCCTCCGTTTAATACACGGGTGAACGACGCTTTCCACGCAATCAGCTCTTTGGGATCATCAATCGTGATGGTTCCGATGCCCGGGTACGTGACATTCATGCTCATGGGAACGCCGTCGAACATGTCGCGGCTGTTCGGATCCTTCGTAACCGTATGTACTTCGTCGACGCCAATTCTGAAAACATAGGCAAAAATGCCGATCAACGTACAACCGATCACGATTTGCAATAAGATAAGACGCAACCATGAAAGCCCTTTCTTCTCCTCTTGCATGTAGATTACTCTCCTTTTATCTCAGAAAAATCATCGATTTGTATCAATTTTGTAACAGACCTTGCACGTGGAGAGGCTCCATTTGGAAGCTCAAAATGACTTCCGTACCGCTTCCCTCGCGGCTGTGTACAGTGATGTCGCCACCCTGCAGCTCCATCAATTGCTTGCAGAGCAGCAGTCCAAGCCCGTGCGAATGGGCCGATACCGGACGTTCCGCTTTCCGGCCGGACGGAAGGAACAGCGTGCTGGCTTCATCCTCGCGCATGCCTTTGCCGTTATCGGTAATGCGGACGAGGCATTGATATTCCTGCTGCTCCAGCCGCACGTTCAGCTGCGTACACTCGCTGTGCTTGATTGCATTTTCGATGACGTTGAACAAGACCTGCTGTGTCCGTTTGGGGTCCATGTACACCTCGCATGGCTCCACATGTATAGCCGTTGTAATCGCAGATTTGTGCAGCGTAGGCTCCAGAATGCGCAGGCTGTCCGTCAGAATCGCGGCCAAATCCGCCCGCTCGACCTGCACCCGCCAAGCCTCGTCGCCTTTGAGGGAGGATTGCAGCAGCTCTTCGACCATTTGCAGCAGTCGTGTGCTTTCTTTACGGATGTAAACATTGCATGTTCGAATATCGTCGATGCGCTCCATTTTATCAATGAGATCGGAGAAACCGATGATGGACGTTAACGGCGTTTTGAGTTCATGGGTCACATTATCGTAAAACTTTTTCTGCTTGCTCTGCTCATAATGGAGCAGCTCGATATGCTCTTGCAGCGCTTCGGACATTTGATTGAAGTCATCGGCCAGCTCCCGCACCTCGTCTTGGCTGCGGACCGTAATCTTCCGGCTGAAATCCCCGACGGTCACCCGTTTTAAAGCTTGCTGCAAGGCATGCAGCGGCTGCATGATGAAGAAGGAGAACGAGTAGCTGGCAAGCAGGGCGACGAGCAGGCAGCCCAGTGCGACGGCAATAAACCAAGTCCGCATGGCGGAAAGGGTTTCCTCATGTTTGTTCAGATCAAGCAAGTAGCGGAACCCGCCTACGATTTTGCCTTCGTACAGGAAGGGCGAGGCGTAGATGAGTATCCTGCTGTTCTCGCCTTCCGTAATGACGGTCGCGGTCTGCCCTGCAAGTGCGGCGTCGATATCGCTCCGCTTCATCAAGTCCTCTTTGTTCCCGCTGTCACCGATAATCGTGCCTTCCGGGTCAAACAGCTGCACTTGGAAGTTGCTGTTGGCGGCCAGATGAGAGGCGATAAGCGGGGCATACGTCCCGGAAAAAAGCTGCTCGATGCTGATTTTCTTATCGTTCACTATCTTTAGTGCCTCGATGCGGTGCAGGTCGTAATATTGGCCCAGCGTCTGAGTATCCCGCTCAATCATACTTTTGCTCAGCGTGTAATTCACGACCACATACATCGCGGCCAGCAGCATGATGATCGTAATCGTGTGCTGAATGAACAGCTTATTGCGCAGCTTCATGGCTTAAACCTCCAGCTTGTAGCCCATTCCGTGAACCGTCGCCAGCACATGATCGTAAGGCTTGATTTTCTCGCGCAGCCGATTTACCATCATATCGACGGAACGCGTTTGTCCGTAGTACTCGAAGCCCCACACCTGATCCAGAATGTGCTCCCGCGTGAACACTTTCTTCGGATTTTTGCACAGCAGCCAGAGGAAATCGAACTCCTTGCTGGTCGTTTTGACCAGTTGGTCGGCCACCTTCAAAGATCGCTCGTTGCGGTCCATTTCAATGACGCCAGCTTGCAGGATATCGACCGCTTGTGCCGTTGTATCCGGCGTTATTCGGCGCATGACCGCGCGAATCCGCAGGATAAGCTCCCTCGTCTCAAAGGGCTTGGTCAAATAATCGTCGGCTCCGAGCTGAAAGCCCAATATTTTGTCGTTCATTTCGTTCTTCGCCGTCAGCACGATGACAGGAATTTCTTTGTAGGATTGCTGAAGCGTTTTCAAAAGTTCAAAACCGGACTGATCGGGCAGCATCAGATCGAGCAGGATTAAATCGATGGGCTGAGCAGCGAGCGCGTCGAGACCCGAAGCAATGGTGCCGGCCACTAGCGGATGAAAACCCTCGACTTCAAGGCTTAATTTAAGCAGCATTTGGATGCTGGAATCGTCTTCAATAATTAGGATGTTCATTAGGAAAGTTCCTTTCCGGCAGCATTTTGACTAACTCATTCGTTTCTGTGTAGGTTCTTCCTTGTCCTTGTGTATCCATTCTACACAACAGATCGGTTATGTAAATACAATTGACTTATATTGCATTTTACAAAAAGCGTTTTCATCCTTATGATGAGAGTACGATGTAATATTTCTTTCCGCTGGAGGGAACTAAATTTAATCTGCAACGTACTACACCAAGTGACAATAAATCAGATTCGACACGATGTGGAGAGAAGGAGTTCTAGACGGAATGAAAAATGAAGATAAAAGCGGTTGGCGTTCTGAGATCGCACCTTATGAGAGACCGCATATGAAGCACAGTATTTGGCAAATTATTAACACGTTGGTTCCTTTTTTTGCGCTTTGGTATTTCGCGTATGTAAGCCTTTCCGTTTCTGTCTGGCTTACGCTTGTCATTGACATTATCGCCGCCGGATTTTTGGTGCGCATTTTTATCATTTTTCATGACTGCTGTCATAAATCTTTTTTCAAAAATAAATGGGCAAATGAAATTGTCGGTACGCTAACAGGAATTCTGACATTTGTTCCTTATCATCAGTGGCGTCATACGCACTCGATTCATCACGCATCTTCCGGTAACCTGGATCGCAGAGGCGTCGGTGATATTTGGACAATGACGGTCGACGAATATCAAGCATCATCCTGGAAGAGAAGAATGTTGTACAGGCTGTACCGTAATCCCGCGATTATGTTTATCGTTGGGCCGGTTTTCATCTTTTTGATCGATTACCGTTTTAACCGCAAGCGAGCGGGGATGAAAGAGCGTGTAAATACGTACATCACGAATGCAGCCATTGTGGGGAGTTTAGCCTTGCTTTGCTGGGCGATTGGTTGGCAGTCCGTTCTGCTTATTCAAGGCCCTATGTTTTTTGTCTCAGGCATGTTGGGGATTTGGCTTTTCTACGTTCAGCATAACTATGAAGAAACGTACTTTGAGAATGAAGAAGAGTGGGATTATGTAAAAGCCGCGATGCATGGCAGTTCTTTTTACAAGCTGCCTAAAGTGCTGCACTGGATTACCGGAAATATCGGCTTTCACCATATTCATCATCTAAGCCCGCGGGTTCCGAATTATTATTTGGAAAAGGTTCATAACAAAAGCGCTGTGCTGCGCAATGTGCAAACCATTACGCTGATCACCAGCTTGGAGTCGCTCAAGTTCCGGATATGGTGCGAGGATACGAAGAAGTTCATCCGCTTCAAGGATATGAAGCCTTTCAAAGCGAAACCGAGTCTCGTTAAAACGTTGGAAATCGATTGAAGGGTTGAAGAGCTGGCAGTTAAAGTGGGGATTCTACTTTGGCTGTTGGCTTTTTTGGTTTGTTTTAGTGGTAAATATTGGGGGGGTGTTGTAGAATTATGCCGAATACGGCATGATTTATATCATAATCATAATTCTATAGCTAGAGGGAGCTGTGAAATAAGCGCAGTCGTTGACTAATCGATTGTTCGAAGGAATGGAGGATGAACATGAATTTTGATGATTTTATACAAGAAATTGGCGAAAACACGATTGAAGCGGAAGCAATCAGACAAATGGCACGCATGGTCTCCGATATAGTAAAACGCCGAAAAGTACTGGGGCTTACCCAAGAGGAGGTTGCCAGAAGGGCCGGGCTTACTCAAGCGCAAGTTGCGCGACTAGAAAACAGTTCACAGCTGCCTAGGGGAGATACTTTAATTAAAGTAGCCATCGCTCTCGGAATGAATATGATCTTGATTGAGACAGAGGAGCAGGCTGTTGCCGGTAACCAACTGGTACATGCATAAATATGACTAAAAAGCCTCGCCGATCCGCCTAGGGCGGCAGGCTTTTTCATTTGATCGGGTCCTCTTCGCTTCGCTAGCAAGCGGTGTCGCCTCTTCATTGTACTTTGTACAACGTAGAGCCGGCTTGCACCTCACCATTTCATGCTTCATTGTACAAAGTGCAACCATTTTACCCAAATAGCCCGAAAAAAGCTCATTTTAGTCCAAATCATTGCACTTTCTACAATATAGTGCAGGACTGAGGCGTAAAACCGGTCAAATCGTTGCACAAAGTACAACATAGAGTCCCACCCCATCAAACCTGAGCACTTCGAGCACCAAAAAGCCCCATCCCCTCATCAACCTGCGCGCTTCGAGTAACATATTGCCCAAACCCATCAGCCTGAGCACTTCGAGTAACATATTGCCCAACCCGATCAGCCTGAGCACTTCGAGCAACAAAAAGCCCCATCCCCTCATCAACCTGCGCGCTTCGAGTAACATATTGCCCAAA
>NZ_JBYTBS010000092.1:0-17440 GCF_058789495.1 Paenibacillus sp. FW126-R14
GGTACGAGCTCTATTCTGGTTTAGGTGCTGCTCTGTTGCAGATGTGGAGGTCAGTCGGTTCATTTCAAGGTGCGGATTGGGTATTGTAGATACTTCAGAAAATGTGTTTTCAACTTATAGAGGGGGGAGCGAATGGGATGAGGTGAGGTGGGAGCGATTGGGGTGGGCATAATAAAAGCCGCCTCTTTCTAGACAACTAGAAATCGGCAGCTTTTATATGGGGATTCCCTGCTTCCAAAGCTCTTGCAGTTTCCCTGCAACATTGGGCAGTTCAGTGATTAAATATGGCGCTATCGTTGAGCTGGAGAGTAGCTTTTGAAGTCCATCCGATGGAATGATGGTGATGACGTTAACGGCTATGATGATGATTAAAAGCGCTTCGGCTAAGCCAAGAAATGCGCCGCTCCAGCGGTTGATGAAGTTCAATCCCGGCGTTTTAGCTAAAATGTTTAACGCTCTTCCTATGAATACCAAGGCGAATTTTACGCCAAAAAACAAGATGGCAAAGGCTATAGCATTCAAGATGTACGTATCCAGATTGAGCCCTTTTACGATAAATTCGTACTTTTGGTAATTTTGATAGGTGGGCAATGAGACAGCGTTACGAAGCAGCGGTGCGAAATCTTTATAAAAGTAAAAGGCAACTAAGTACGCCAGGACAAACCCTGAGAGAGAAACAATTTGGGCGATGAAACCTTTGAAATAACCAACCAGCAATCCTAAAGCGACTATAGCTAAAATGATATAATCCAATTTGTTCATGATCACTCGGACTACCTGATAGGGCTGTCTGTTTCAACTAGCTCGATCCATTCATTGTACTCGTTCTGAAGTTTGGCATATTCCTCACGCAGTTCTCTGTACTCTTCTTTAACTTGTTGAAGTTCCTTTTGCTGAGCTTCATCATTCAAACTCTGGCTCGTTAATTTTTCTTTTTCACTGGCGAATCGTTCCAGAAGATGCTCTTTCTCTTCTTCAAAATATTGATTCAACAACGCTCTTTCCTGCTGCTGCTGCTGAACTAGAGTTTCCATTTGAGCTTGATAATACTGAATAATGGATGATTTCTGCTCTTCGAACTGCTTAATAATGTTTGTTTGTTGTTCTTGGAACCGTCCGATGATATCCACTTTTTCAAGCTCGATACGTTGAATATTCGAATTCAGCTCTTCTTTGTGCAAGCTTTCCAGAAGTTCGATTTGCTCCTGATGCTGCATATCGGCCGAATCTTTTTCCTGCAAGTATTGTTGAACCAGCGCCTCTTTTTCCTGATGATAACGTTGATTTAATTTTTCTTTATCCTGTTCGTGCCGTTCTGATACGTTCCTTGTTTCTTCAAGGTGTTGTTCGCTCAGCGCTTGGATTTGTTGAGTCAACTGCTGCTTCTCTTGCTCGAAACGCTGCCCTTCTAGCTCTTGCATTTGTTTCATTTTATCTTGGAGCTGTATTTGCTGTCCAATCTGCTGTTTTTGTTGTTCTAGCTGCTGTTTTTGTTGTTCAAGCTTCTGTTCAGCTTGATGCAATTGCTGCTTTAGCTGCTCTTGATGTTGCTTTTCTCGTTCGAATTGCTGTTTGATCTGTTGATGCTGCTGTTTTTCTTGATCGAACAGTTGCCGAACTTGCGATGCTTGTTTTTTCTCTTGCTCCAACTGTTGTTTAATTTGCTCTTGATGAAGAAGAGCTTCTTCATTTTGCTGGCCAGCTTGTTGTAATTGCTGCTGCACTTGTTCTTGTGCTTGTTTGCTCTGTTCCAAATGCTGCTTCAATTCCAACTGCTGCTGCGTAGCCTGATCTTGCTGCTGCTTAGCTTGCCGCAATTGCTGCCTTAACTGCTCTTCCTGTTGTTTGTCTTGTTCAATTTGCTGTTTGCCTTGTTCGATTTGCTGTTTGGCTTGTTGGTGCTGCTGTTTTTCTTGATCGAGCAGTTGCCGCGCTTGCACTGCTTGCTTTTTTTCATGTTCCAGTTGTTGCTTGGTTTGCTCATATAGCTGTCTGGTTTGGTCTTGCTGTTGTTTTCCTTGCTGGATTTGCTGTTTGGCTTGTTGATGCAGCTGTTTTTCTTGATCAAGCTGTTGACGCGCTTGCGCTGCCTGCTCTTTTTCCTGTTCCAATTGTTGTTTAATTTGCTCGTGAAGCTGCTCGGCTTGTTCTTGCTGTTGTTTAGCTTGGTCTTGTTCCTGTTTCGTTAGTGCCTGCTGCTGCTTGGCTTGCTGCAATTGCTGCACCAGCTGCTCTTGCTGTTGTTTTTCTTGTGCGATCTGCTGTTTGGTTTGTTCGATTTGCTGTTTTGCCTGTTCGATTTGCTGTTTGGCTTTTTGATGCTGCTGTTTTTCTTGATCGAGCAGTTGCCGCGCTTGGGCTACTTGCTTTTTCTCCTGTTCCAGTTGTTGCTTGGTTTGCTCATATAGCTGTTTGGTTTGGTCTTGCTGTTGTTTAGCTTGCTGGATTTGCAGTTTAACTTGCTCATGTTCTTGTTTTCCTTTTTGTACTTCCTGTTGGAGCTGCTCCTGCTGATCTTTGAATTGGTCTAGTTTGGTTTTTTGTTCAGATAGAACGGTTTGCTGTTTATCATACTCATGTTTCAACTGGTTGTATGTAACGTTCACTTTCTCATAGGCCGCTTTGATTGCTTCCTGCTCTTTCTGTGCTGCGCTAAGCTCTTCCATGATTTCATTCATGCGGAAGCATTCATCCGCCATGTTTACAGCGGCTAGTACAGCAATTCTTTGCGAATCCAATCGTGGATATCCTTTGGCGATACGGAACATTTGGTCATTCACATATTCCGCAACACGCTTCATGTAGTTGGTGCTGGTGTCTGCTTTTAACTTGTATTGATTTCCATATATGTCAACGGTGATTTTCGTTTTGTCTTCAGTCGTCATATTATTTCCCCCTTAGATGAAAAGGCTGGCCCTATCGAGGTTAATTTCGATAAGACCAGCCTGTTTTCCTGCAACTTTCACGAAAGTTGCTCTATTTTCTTAACTCTGCCTCGTATTGTTGTTCAAGGGTTTGAACGACTTTGGCATGGAGTTCCGTAACCTCTTCATCCAGGAGGGTTCTTTCAGCGTGACGGTACACGAGAGCGATAGCTACGCTCTTGCGGTTTGCCCCAAGACGTTCCCCTGTGTAGATATCAAAGACCTGGATAGACTCCAACAAATCACCGGCAACTTCTGCGATCGTTTGCTCCATAAGACCGACCGGTACGCTGGCATTTACGACTACGGCAAGATCGCGTCCAATGGACGGATAACGCGGCAGCAGCTTATAGACAATCGCATCGCCTGCGGCTTCCAGAATCGGAGCCAGCTCAACTTCAAGCACGTACGTATCGTCTAGATCACGCTGCTGTTGAACGGTCGGGTGCAGCTGACCTATGCGGCCAATAACCTTCTGACCTTCAGAAGTAGTTAGCAGAAGATTGGCCGTCCGTCCCGGATGGAAGCCGTCTGGCGACGCAGATGTGTAAGTAAGTCCTTTGACGCCTAGGTAGCTGATAAGACGCTCAAAGATTCCTTTGATGTCATAAAAATCAACAGCTTGCGATTTCTGCGCCCAGTGCGCCCCGCTCCGTTTGCCCGTCATTACGACGGAAAGGAGAAGCTTTTCTTGCGGCAAAGTTGTAAGTGAAGACTCATCAGTAACAAATGCTTTGCCGACTTCGAAAATCGCTACGTCATCCATGGTGCGGTTGCGGTTGTAGCTTACAACTTCCAGCAAATGCGGCAGCAAGCTCGTGCGAAGTTGGCTGCGGTCCTCGCTCATTGGCATCGCGAGGGAAATTGGTTTTGCCGCTGGATACAGCCCTGGCAGCGAAACGGTTTGATCCGGGTGCGTGAAGGAATAGGTAATGACTTCATGCAGCCCGCTTTGGGTGAGCAGGTTCCGGGTTATACGACGGATCGCCTGCTCTTTGGACAAGGACCCGGGCGTTGTCACGCCGGTCATCAAGGTCGTCGGGATGTTGTCGTAGCCGAAGAGGCGTGCCACTTCTTCAATCAAATCCACATCCCGGGTGATGTCTCCGCGGCGGCTCGGCACGTGTACGAGCAGCTTGCCTTCTCCTGCCTGCTCAAAGCTGAAGTGCAGGCGCTCAATGATTTGACCCATCTCGGCCAAAGAAAGCTCGGTGCCGAGGTAGTTGTTCACACGGTCAGCAGCAAGCTCGATGCTCACCGGCTTGTGGGATCCGGCAACGGCTTCGACGATGCCGTCTGCGACTTGCCCGCCAGCGTACTGCGCGATTAACGCTGCGGCACGGTTCAATGCCGGAAGCACCGCTTCCGGGTTCACTTCTTTCTCGAAGCGAAGACTCGCTTCGGAGCGAAGGCCCAACTGGCGCGATGTGCGGCGCACTGAGGAGCCTGCGAACTTAGCGGATTCAAGCAAAATCCGCGTGGTGCCGTCGGTCACTTCAGAATTCGCTCCGCCCATAACCCCGGCGATCGCGACAGGCTTTGTGCCGTCCGTGACGAGCAGCATGTGCGGCTCAAGCGTACGCTCTGTATCGTCAAGCGTAACGAGCTTCTCGCCGGCCTCAGCAAGGCGTACGTCGATGTGGCCATTGTTCAGCTGCTCGGCATCGAAAGCGTGCAGCGGCTGGCCGTACTCCAACATCACGAAGTTCGTGATGTCTACGATATTATTGATGGGGCGGATTCCTGCCGCCATCAAGCGGTTCTGCATCCATAGCGGAGAAGTGCCCACGCGCACGCCTTCGATGAGGCGGGCTGCGTAGTGCGAGCACTGCTCGGTCGCTGTGATCTTCACGCTAATGCGGTCTGCCGCTTTCACACCGGCAGTTCCTGCCGCCTCAAGCGCTGCTTCCGCATCAGGAAGCTTAACGCCGCGGCCAAGGATCGCGGCGATCTCATAAGCTGCTCCGAGCATGCTCAAGCAGTCAGAGCGGTTAGGCGTCAGGTCGAGCTCCAGCACTTTATCGTTGATAGCCAGAACATCGAGAATCGATTTCCCGATTTCCGTGTCTTCCGGAAGCACCAAGATCCCTTCCTGGATCTCTTTGGGCAGCAGCTTGTCATTCAAGCCAAGCTCCTTGGCTGAGCAAATCATGCCTTGGGATTCAACGCCGCGCAGCTTGGCGCGTTTGATTTGCAGTCCGCCCGGCAGAACAGCACCGATCATCGCGACAGGCACTTTTTGGCCGGCGTCGATATTTTTGGCTCCGCATACGATTTGCAAATCTTCGCCTTGACCGGCGTCAATGACACAAACGCTTAATTTATCTGCATCGGGATGCTTCTCACGGGATTTGACATAACCTACGACAACATTCGTTACGCCTTTATTTCGGTCCTCCACGATATCCACTTCAATACCGCTTCGGGTTAATTTTTCTGCTAATTCCTCGGCTGTGAAGCCTGTTACATCTACATAATCGGATAACCATTGGTATGAAACATTCATGCTTAACCCCTCCTTTTCCTGTTGCTTACAAATGTAAGAATTGCTTTAAGAAGCGCAAATCATTGGTGTAGAAATGACGGATATCTTCAATACCGTACTTCAGCATAGCGATGCGTTCAACACCCATACCGAATGCAAACCCTGTATATTCCTTCGGATCATAGCCACCCATTTCAAGCACGCGAGGATGCACCATACCCGCTCCGAGAATTTCCAACCAGCCTGTTTGTTTGCAGGTACGGCAGCCAACGCCGCCGCACATCGCACAGCTGACATCGACCTCAACGCTCGGCTCAGTGAACGGGAAAAAGCTTGGACGCAAGCGGATTCTTGTCTCTTTGCCATACATTTCTTGCACAAACTGCAGCAAGGTGCCTTTCAAATCGCTCATCCGCACGTTGCGGTCGATAACGAGACCTTCGATTTGCGTAAACATATGGGAATGTGTCGCATCATCGTCGTCGCGGCGGTATACTTTGCCCGGGCAAATGATTTTGATCGGAACTTCGCCTTTGCGTTTCTCCATCGTTCTTACTTGTACCGGAGAAGTTTGGGTACGCATCAAAATTTCTTCAGTAATATAGAACGAGTCCTGCATGTCTCGCGCAGGGTGGTCTTTCGGCAGATTCAGCGCCTCGAAGTTGTAGTAGTCCTGCTCAACCTCGGGACCTTCCGCAACGGTATACCCCATCCCGATGAAAATATCTTCAATCTCTTGAATAACTTTGCTCAAAGGGTGTACAGCCCCTTGCTCGGACGGACGGCCCGGCAGCGTAACGTCGATCATTTCGGCACGAAGACGGTTTTCCGTTTCTTGCTGCTGATACGCCGCTTGTTTCTCCTCGATCACCGATTCAATCGCCGCGCGAACATCGTTCGCTACTTGCCCGATAACCGGTCTCTCTTCTGCGCTTAACGCGCCCATGCCGCGGAGAACCTCGGTTAACGGCCCCTTTTTACCCAAATACTTAATCCGTAAATCGTTCAGCTCCTGCTGGCTTTGAACGCCGCTTAGCTCCTGCAGCGCTTCCTGCTTTAAAGCTTCTAACCGCTCTTTCATTGCAATCCCTCCTGAATTAGGCCCTCATTCAACCCTAGTGAAAACACAAAAAAGACTTCCCGCTCCCTCGCAAGGGACGAAAAGCCGTGGTACCACCCTAATTAGATTCAATTCCTGCCTGTAGCGGCCAAAAATGAGTCTCACTTCATTCCAGATAACGGACGATGCGTCCGGTTCCCTCTACTTAAGAAAAAGCCAATTCAGCTTGCTTCTGTTCAAAGGACTGCTCGGGAGCGAACTTCGGCAGCCTGATTCTCGGGGCCAGCTCTCAATCATCGGCTCACCCTCCCTGTCAAGAAGCACTGCGTACTCTTCTCCGTCAAAGCATTTTCAAGTATATGTACCAGTTATTATATGCAAGATAAGACTCATATGCAAGTACGCGCGCTGCAGATCTCGCAAATTTCCAGTTGACTAAGCAGGCAGATGAGCGTATATTTTGTTAAATAGTTTAAATATTAATTTATATAAATATTTTACCGTTTAATAATTTGGTCCATTAATTAACCGGAAGGAGGATTTTCAATGGAAGATGAATTGATGGCCTATACCAATCGCTTCCGCACAACTTTTGAAACTGCCCATCGAAAAATTAACAGTGTCGTATTTGCCGAATTAAATTCGGAGTTAACGGGACCTCAAATATTTATGCTTTACATGATCGCCAAAATTGGAACTCCCAAGCAAACTGTCCTTGCTGACAAAATGGGCGTTAAACCCAGTGCGATCACGGTAATGATTGATCGTCTTGTCCAAAGTGGGCATGTTATACGTAAGCACCATGAGACGGACCGGCGCATCGTGTTGGTGGAAAATACGGAACGCGGAAATGCGATCCTCTCCAAAGCCGAAACGGTCCAAAAAGAAGTGATAGCACGCGGACTTTCCAAGCTTCCTCCGGAAGAGTTGGACATTTTGGTCAAAGCCTTTGAAAAATTAACCTCTTATTATTAATTTCATTTTTATTTTAAAAAGGAGTGATTTGCAGTGGAAACTATTCAAAAAACTGTCTCTGACGACAACCTCGCCGAGTCAGCGGCGCCAGAACTCAAAAATCGCGGCCTCCTGCTGACAGGCCTTATCATTGCCATGCTGTTTGGCGCTCTCGACGGTACGATTGTCGGTACCGCTATGCCGCGGATCGTCGGAGAATTAGGCGGACTCGGCCTCATGGCTTGGTTAACGACAGCTTACATGCTGACCTCAACCGTGGTTGTGCCTATTGCCGGTAAACTGGCTGATTTGATCGGCCGCCGCGTTATCTATGTAACGGGTCTCATTATTTTTATCGTTGCTTCTGCGCTCTGCGGGATGTCCCAGAACATGACGGAGCTCATCTTATTCCGCGGCTTGCAAGGTCTGGGCGGCGGCATCATGATGCCGATGGCGATGATTATTATCGGGGATTTGTTCACCGGTAAGCAGCGTGCCAAATGGCAGGGTGTTTTCGGTGCGATTTTCGGTCTGTCCTCTGTTATTGGACCTCAAATCGGCGGATGGATCGTTGACGCCTTAGACTGGCGCTGGGTGTTCTATATCAACCTTCCTGTAGGTGTCCTTGCCGTTATTTTAATCGCCATCGCTTTGCCTAAGCATAAAGCTGCCGGTAAAGTTAAATTCGATATTCCGGGGATTGCCACCATGGTAATCGGTGTCGTTTCCTTGCTGCTCGCCTTGACTTTCGGCGGTAAAGATTATGCTTGGATGTCTTGGCAAATCATTGGACTTTTTGCAGTAGCTATCGTATCATTGGTTTCCTTCGTCTTCATTGAAAGCAGAGCGGAAGAGCCGATTCTTCCCGTTCGATTGTTCAAAAACAGAACTTTTACAACAATTAACGGCGTAGGCTTCCTTATGGCTGTCGGAATGTTCGGAGCGATCATGTTCGTTCCTCTCTTCATGCAAGGCATTGTGGGAATTAGCGCTTCCGCATCAGGTACCGTAATGACGCCGCTTATGATTACAATGATTGCAGCCAGCGTAGTTTCCGGGCAATTTATTCATAAAATCGGTGTGCGCAAACAAATGCTTGCCGGGATGATCATCATGGCCGTTGGCTTCTATTTCCTTAGCACAATGGGGATTGACACGACGAAGCTGACTGCTTCTGCCTATATGCTGCTCCTAGGACTCGGTATGGGTCTTGTGATGCCGATTCTGACACTTGCTCTGCAAGAAAGCTTCCCGAAATCCGAGCTTGGCGTGGTTACGTCATCCAGCCAATTCTTCCGTCAAATCGGCGGTACATTCGGCATGACGATTCTCGGCGCGATTATGAACCACAAGTCAACCGTCTTGTTGGAGCAAGACCTGACTCCGGTCGTGAAGCAGCTTCCTCCGGAAGCAAGCGAGCTGTCCGCTCAGATGACCAACATGATTCATACGAACCCGCAGAGCTTGTACTCTTCCTTGCTTAATCCTGAAGCATTAGCCAAAATGCCGAAAGAATTCGTGCAGCACATGCTTCCGATTTTGAAAAACGCACTGGTTTCATCGCTTCACCAAGTGTTCATTATAGGTCTCGTGTTCGTATTGCTTGGAGCCGTTCTTACGCTGTTTATCGGCAATATTAAAGTATCCGGCCGTAAATCCAAAAAGCCAGGTACAGAGGGTGAAAAAGAACTTTCCCCCGAGCTTGCTTAATCTAAGATCTCAGCTCCCTCCTTTTGTACAAGGACGGGAGCTTTTTTATGTAAATGCTGGAGCTAATATTTTGACATCAACCGGTCAATAGCGTTTAATGAGGTTGGATACTATATGAGGAGAGTGATCGCCATGAAATATCGCAGACTTGGGAAAACAGATTTAAAAGTTTCCATTGTTGGTGTTGGCACTTGGCAATTCGGAGGAGAATGGGGACTTACGTACACACAAGCTGAAGCAGATGCTATTCTAGATCAAGCCGCGGATCTTGGCATTAATCTAATCGATACCGCGGAATGCTATGGCGACCATCTTTCCGAATCGTTTATCGGCAATTATTTATCCAGACGCAATCGCGAGAACTGGGTCGTAGCCACGAAATTCGGCCATCACTTCCACGATCTGTTCACCCGAACGGATGAATTCAATGCCGAGAGCGTCATCAAGCAGTTGGATGCTTCGCTCAAAGCTTTACAAACGGACTACATAGATCTATACCAATTCCATTCCGGGCCGGACAGCGTATTCGACAACGATGACTTATGGACAACCTTAGATAAGCAGGTTCAGGCAGGGAAAATCAGACACCTGGGAACGTCAATCGGGAGCAATGCTAACATTCATCAAACGGAAGCTTCCAGCAAAGTAAACTCGAAGGCAATTCAAGTCGTTTACAATCGTTTGGATCGTGCGCCGGAAGAGCTTGTCTTCCCTTCTTGTGTGAATCAGGATCTTGGCGTTCTGGCACGCGTGCCGCTAGCAAGCGGTTATTTAAGCGGCAAATACAAGCCTGGCGCGGTGTTTAGCAATACCGATGTCCGCCATCGCCATGATGCGGAAAGCGTACGGCAGAAGCTGGAGGACGTGCAGCGCATTCAGAAGGAAGAAGTGCCTGAAGGCATGGATATGGCGAAATGGGCGCTCGCTTGGTGCTTAAAGCACGATGCCGTAACAACCGTCATTCCGGGCTGCAAAAACCCTGAGCAAGTCATCGCGAACGCAAGCGCAACGGAGCTTATCAGCGACAATCATCCACAAGCCTGGAAGGGCTGAGCAGCAAGGAAGGAATGACTTCACGATGAATCAGAGCGAGCACACAACAACTTGGAAGCAGCTTAACGATCATTTGGCTGAGTGGGTTGCAGCAAGCAAATCCCATACCGCAGATGGCCATGTTGCTTCCTATATTCCTGAACTTGCGAATGCTCCCGCCGATATTTTGGGCATCTGCATCATGGATGCTGAGGGGAATACGGTTGCAGCCGGCGACACGCATTATTCTTTTACGCTGCAAAGTATTTCGAAAGTGTTCACGCTTATTCTTGCTTTAATGGATAACGGCGAAGAGACCGTGTTTTCAAAAGTAGGCATGGAGCCTACCGGAGATGACTTTAATTCTATGTTAAAGCTGGAGCTCGTGGAGCCCGGAATTCCGTTTAATCCGCTTATTAATGCCGGAGCCATCGCGATTTCATCCTTGATAGCAGGCAGCTCGCCTAAGGAACAAATTGAACGCATTCTTCAATTTTTTCGGGAGATTGCCCACAATCCTGCCCTTGATATTAACCAGGATGTGTTCAAATCAGAATCGGACACCGCCCACCGCAACCGTTCGCTGGCCTACTTCTTGAAAGACAACGGCGTTCTGGACCGCGAGGTCGACGATGTGCTTCGGGTTTATTTCAGCCATTGTTCCATCCAGGTCAGCTGCGCGGATCTAGCCAGAATGGCGTTAGTGCTCGCCCATAACGGCGTCGATCCGATTCGCAATCAACGCCTTATTCCGCGGCGCTTCGTGCAGATCGCGAAGACGTTCATGTTCACTTGCGGGATGTACAATGCATCAGGCGAATTTGCAATGAACGTAGGGCTGCCTGCCAAGAGCGGCGTGTCTGGCAGCATTTTGACGATGGTGCCCGGACACTACGGTATCGGTCTGGTCAGCCCTGCCCTGAACCGTAAAGGCAACAGTACCGCAGGCGTTCACCTCCTGGGAAAACTGTCGCAGGAATTTGACTGGAGCTTATTTTAACAAGCAAACGAGGCTGTCCCGCAAGTCATAGAAATGACTGGGGACAGCCTCGTTTGGTATATATCATGCGATGCGCAGGCTATTGGATAGCTCGTTTTATTCGCTGCAAAGCTTCAATCAGCTCGTCGATCTCGCTTTCATTCAGGCGAATCGTTACATAGTTAGGCGATATTCCCCCATCGTTAACTTCCAGCAAGGCAACCTCATCCTTGTTATCCAATTTAACGGTCAATTGTTCTCTTTCGAGCATGTTCATCCAAGCCATGACGGCACCTACCTTCGGGCAATGTTAGATTATTTCCTTATTTTTCTTATAGCTCTAATATACGATAAAGTCTTTGCGGTATACCGTTTCATTATCATCCGCATCCATCACACGCATTTCCAGCTGCCAATTCCCTCTGAAAGGAAGATAGGCTCCCTCTGCCCGATAACTGAACTTGGCAAAGCCGTAAGACTCTTCATCTTTCTTATCTTCGTATGCCGCTATTGGCACAGAAATAGGAGCAATTTCTTTATCGTCCATAAAATGAAGAATCATAAGCACTTGCTTAGGCTTCCCTGACTTTTCTGGAAGAAACACTTTCGCTGTGAAGGAATTCGTCCCTTGAATTTTCGGTGTGATGTCCGCAGACACATGGACTTTCTCTCCCATTTGATGCCACTGCAGCGGCTCATTGGCCGGAATCGGCGCCACATAAGTAATGATGCCAACCAACAGCACAATGATGACCATAAGCGTTAAATCTACCCTCACCCAGATGAAAGATTGTGCAGCTTTCTTCTTGCGCATCAGAAGCCGAATGACAAAAGCCGTAAGCACAACAAGAATAACAGCGCCAACTTTCACAAGCATCAGAATTCCCCATCCGGAGTATAACAGATAGCGCAAACTCGGTAAGAATAACACAACGGACAAGACTCCTGACAGCGTGAGCACCACAATGGAAATCAAAGCCATCTTCGAAAATTTGCTCATATACGTGCTAATGTCACTGCTCTTATAACGCCACTTGGCATAGAGCAGCACCAAGCCGCCTACCCACATCGCCGCGCCCAATAAATGAATCCAATCCAGTCCGATCGTTGCCCATACCGGTGAAAAGGACGCGGCGTGACCGCTAAAGCTCTTGGCTGCGAGCAACCCTAATGGCCAAATCCAATCCAACCATGCCAATTTGCCGATAAGGACGAACCCGAGGAGAGATAAGACCAGCAGGATCAGCCAAGAAATGCCGATGCCCGTCGAACTGAAAAGCTTCCATAGCTCTTCCACACCTCCGCCGCCAAGCAAATCCTCGATATGCGTAAAAATTAGCAGCAAAAGTGCAACCAGCTGAGCACGCTGCAGATTCAGCGTCCATGAAGCTAGGGCGCTGCCAGTTTCTTTCCCGCCGTTCTTTCCAAGTACTCTTAACCAAATCACCCATCCTGTTAAGGCGAGCAGCATCAGATACCACAAACCGCGCGAGAGGTACTGCAGCAGAACCTTCGTCGTGAGCGGACCTGATCCGTGATCGTGATTGGCATGAGCGGAAGGAAGAGCCAGCGTATCCTCTTGCGGCGGATTGCCGATCGTCAGCGGATAGCTGCCGCCAATCGGGTGACCGTCAGCCGAAATGACATGATAGCTGATCAAATAAACGCCTTCGGTCAGCTTCGGCAGATCAAGGAGCACAGTTGTCTGCTCTTTGTTCAAATAAGCTTTATTGCTCGTCATTTCATTGCCGTCACGATTAAAAACTTTGATATAAAACAGCCCTGCATCTAAAGCTTCATTGAAAGTAATCGCCACTTGGGGCGGAGAACTTTCCAGCTTTGCGCCCGATTCCGGAACCGCCTGTACCAGCGATGCGTGAGCAGACACGGATTGCGGGACGACAAATGAACTTAAGAGCATCATAGCTAGTATACACATCATAAATGCAGGCAAGAACCAAAAGCGTTGACGACTATTTTGTTGCTGTCTTTTCATAGATAAGTTCCTCTAATCCATAATCGGTTTACGGCCGGCATAACCATCCTCTTTGCCGTGGTAGTAACGGATTCTGTCCTCTCCTTGTTTCCAACATAGCAGCACTTCCTGGCCCCCGATTACAGACGGGAAATCCACAAGTCCTGTTTCTATATCCTTAAGCTCTACTCCCGTTTGCTGAAAATGCTGAATCAGCCCGCGCGCTTCGATCTGCATAAATTCAAGCTCCGCTTCCTGTAGAAAGAACGGGTCTTTTTCCGTGCCGGGCGTTTCAGCCAGTTCATTTTTCTTCCTGCGCAGCTCGGTGTATTTCTCTTCAAAAGCACGCTTCAAGGCTTGCATTTTCTTTAATTGCTGATCCACAAACGGAAGCATTTCATTGGCTTCCTCCAAGCTGAACCATTTTTTATCCGACATCTTGCACCTCCAAGCCTAATTTTAACAAAAAACGAGAGCAACTTCGAATTCTACGGCAAAAGGGAGCGGACCCAAGTCCAACCCCCTCCTGTTATATGAAGTTCATCAGTTTTTTCACACGTACTTCCAGCTCAATCAGTGAAAACGGCTTCGTCATATAGTCATCGGCGCCCATTTGATAGCCTTTGAGCAAATCGTCTTCCTTTTTCTTGCCGGAAAGCATGAGCACCTTCATATTCGTATTCGCTAAGCGGGGATCCTTGTGAATCTGATCCAATAAGGAGAACCCGTCCAACTTCGGCATCATCCCATCCAGAATACAGGCATCGTAGCTCTTTTCCTTCAGCAAACCGAGCGCCTCTTCACCATCGGAAGCATGGGTAATCGTAATCGGCAAATGCTCCAAATGCGAAGTGAGTATCGCTCTTAGAATCGGATCGTCGTCGACGATGAGCAAATTTTTCTTCTCTGGATGAGGCTGCGCAGTCGATTTGTTCGGCTGAACTTCTTTCTCTGCAGATGCGCCTAGAATTCGGTTCCTGCCCTGCTGCTTGGCTTGATACATCGCTTCATCCGCTTTGGAAACCCAGTCGGCCACGGTCATTTCTTTCTGCCACTGGGCAATGCCTGCCGAGAAAGTAATGGAGAACGTCTTCCCCTCATACTGGGCAACCGGGTTGGAGCGAACTTTATTCAGGATGTTCTGCATCGTGAACTGCGCCTGTTCCAAGCATGTATTCGGAAGGGCAATCACAAATTCTTCGCCTCCGAAACGGGCCAGCAGATCCGTCGCACGCAAATTGACTTGCAATAAATGGGCCAAGCCTTGCAGCACCAAATCTCCCACGTGATGTCCATACGTATCGTTAATCTTTTTGAAGCAGTCAATATCGATGAAAACGAGCGAAATCGGCGCCGGATAGCGTTCGATCCGCTGCAGCTCCATGCCAATTTGAAGGTCAAAATAGCGACGGTTGAACACACCTGTCAGTGGATCGCGGAAAGCGAGCTGCTCGAAATTTTTCGTCCTTTTGAGCAATCCGTAGATTCGCGCGGCTAACTCCTCATATTGAAACGGCTTTGTAACATAATCGTCAGCTCCCAAATGGAAGCAGCGCACTTTATCATTCAAATCGTTGCGCCCTGACAAGACGATGAGCGGCAGCCACTTCAACGTAGGATCTTCCTTAAGGAACTCAAACAGCTCATATCCCGACTGCGGATGCATCATGAGATCGAGCGTCACGAGATCATACGTATGGGTACGCAGCAGTTTCATGGCGGACTCCACATCCGCGGCCTCATCGACAATGCAATCATCAAGCTGAAGGCGCCTGGTCAAATAGGAACGGAGCACTTCGTCATCGTCGACAAGAAGCAGACGGCTTTTCAGCGTTCTAAGCATGGAACCTGCGCTCCGGTCCTTTTGCTCATCCATTTGAATTTCCGTCATGCCGATATCATATTCCATATTCATTTCACGAAGAAGCTTGATGCTGCGCTCTACGCTTTCCAGAACCGGATTCATAGTAATAAACGACTCATCCTGCTCTTGATCGATAGCTTGCGTCCACTCCCACAGTCGAACCAGATCCTCTGCCAGTCTGCCGATCCGGTCATAGCCAAAAATTGGCGCACTGCCTTTAAGCGTATGTATGATGCGGTAAAATTTATTCAAGTCCTCCGCTGCCGGCACAGTGCGAATGGCATCCAACAGAGCTTCAAGCTCTTTCAGCTGTTTTTCAAATTCACGAATGAACAGTTTTCTGCCTTGCCTGAGAATTCTTGCGTCTTTATCCGATTCTGACCCGGGGCTCTTTGTGTGCTCTAGATTTGTATTATGCATGACGGACAATCACCCTTTTTACATATAAAATTATATCTCTATAGCATTCGAATCAACTTTCTAATAATTGTCCGACTGTATTTAGAAGTTGAAGCGGGCTGAACGGCTTGACAATATAGGTGGTGACGCCAGCCGCTTTCGCCTTCTCTTTATCTTTATCCAAAGCCTTAGCCGTAAGCAGAATGACAGGAAGATCGCGATTCGTATTATCGCTTTGACGCAGCCACTCACAGACCTCAACGCCCGTGCGCTCAGGCATCATATAGTCAAGAATAATCAAATCAAATGATTCATTTTGAAGCTGTTCAATGGCTTGCTGGCCGTCCTCTGCCTCCGTGATTTCATATCCTTCGTCGGATAACGTTTCCGTTAGCAGGAAGCGGAGTGCAAGTTCGTCGTCAGCTAGCAGTATTTTATAAACAGACATAAGTATCTCCTCTAATTAAATAAATTACTTTAATTATAGCATCATGCTTATAGGCAGGACAGGAAATTGTCGAAAAAGGTCAAAATAAATCATTTACTTCGCCCAGCGTTATATGTTTTCCATGACGAGCCGTCAATTTCTTTGAGCCCTTCCACCGTGGGGTAGATGTACACCCAGCCTTCGCGCAGCCCGCTCACATCGCGTATCCAGACCCGTTCATACTCATTGGAGGCGCCGGCTCCATGGTATCCCTCCAGGACATCCATCGCTTGCAAACCCTCTTCGTTTACTTCCAGCCATTCTCCAACAACGTGCCGGTCGCTATCTCCTTCGGTTAACAGAAGCGCTGGATACGGTCCCACATCGAACAAACGTCCATAAATTGCACCAGGCTGAACGGACTTCACATAAGGAGCAGCTACCGAGTGATTGCTCTCTCCGACGAGTAAGGTACCGTAGACGAACACAAATATCATAGAAACTCCTCCTGTCGAAAAATGTAATCTCATGATCTCTTTATTTCGCTAGCCTTCTCTTTGATCCCTTTTAGTTTCGACCAACATTTTACAATTTATCGCAAAGAAAAAAGCAACATCGCAATGGATGCTGCTTCTATGCTTGATTAGCTGATAATTCGCGTGTCTTCACAATAATTTTGCGGATGCTGTCTTCCGACAGATGGAACGTCTTGATCAGCTCCATCACGGTGGAGCCTGTTTGGTACAACCGGAAAATTTCTTGATTTCTACGCTCGATTATAATGCGTGTTCCGTTATTTTCTCCCCATCCGGCACGTTTCTGCTCTTTCTTAGGGATATATACGATCTCGCCTTGGATATATTCTTGTAATTGTTTTAATAGGTTAGGGGGAAGAACGTCTTTCCCGTTCTTGTAACTCATGGATGAAAACCTCCTCAAATTGTCGCAAAGATTAGACTTTGTTCGGATTTGCAGAGAGTAATCTCATCGCCCCTAGACCTCATACCATTCTTATCAAAATGGAATAAAAAAAACACGACCTAATCGTGCCTGTCGGTTGTATATGCAATTATACAAAATTCAGGTGAACGGTTATTCCACGAATGATATTCAGTTAGGAGACGGATACCTCTGCGGCGGCCGCAACATTCATCGCTACTGTCATTGTCATTGTGTTCATTAAAAAGCACTCCTTTCACCTTATATTGGAATTTGTTGGGATTTGGTTGGAGAGCAAAGTCTCTCCTTTGTTGCCTGTGTTCACTTCGTGTTCACAATTCTCATTATATGTAAAAAGCTTCTCGCTGTCTACTCGCAAAGTTAAGAATATGCGGGGGCCCAGGAGCCCCCGGTTTGAAACGATGATCTCTGCTTACGCAGAGATCACCTCCGCTTTTGTTGTAATCACCTTGATCACTCCTTTCCGAAGTCATTAGCCGGCCGGCTACTTCTCTATTTACTCATATTCCCTGCCCAGGCTCAAGTGAAAGAATCGTTATAAGGATTCTTTCCTAGTCGGAGGGATTGCGGGAGGAGAATAGGATTGCAGGAGGTTGGGATGGTGGGGTTCGATGGCGGACGGATTGCGGGAGGAGAAATGGTTTGCAGGAGGCTGGAATGGTGTGTTTCTG
>NZ_JBYTBS010000093.1:0-16762 GCF_058789495.1 Paenibacillus sp. FW126-R14
TTCTTTTATCAATGTTATTATGGAATCATGGGAACAATCGAAAAGAAAATGCTCGATTACTTTATTATCGTTAAAATGTCTGAATATAAAGAGGAAAATACATACAATATGAGTCTTGATAGGAAAATGGATGCATTGGAAATTCCAATATTGTCATTCTTCACTGGAGCCGGCTTTTTAGATATTGGCTTTATGCAAGCGGGATTTCAGACAGTCTGGTCTAACGAATACGACCCGCATTTTGTAAAGGGATTTGAATACGGACTCAGTTCATTGACGGGACAAGATCATAGAATTACCAATACTTCATCCATTATAGGTATAGGCCCCAATCAAATTGCAAAAGAGGCTTTTCATAACACCCTAATTCCTGAGATTTTTGGAATAATTGGAGGTCCCCCTTGCCCGGATTTTTCAGTGGGAGGCAAGAATAAAGGACGTACAGGAGAGCATGGGACCCTGTCTAAGGTCTATGTTGATAAAATAATGGATCTTCAGCCAACATTTTTCTTGTTTGAAAACGTCAAAGGACTTTTTAGAACTACGAGGCACCGGGAATTTTTTGATAGTCTCAGAATGCAGTTTTCAGACCACTACTTGACAGATGTACGTGTTTTAAATTCTCTCGATTTTGGCGTTCCCCAAGACAGAGATCGTGTTTTTATGGTCGGTTTGAAGAAGAAATGGTTAAAAAAGAAACTTGGTGTACGGAATATTCCTAAGGATTATTGCTGGTTTCGATGGCCTGAAGATATCCGTTATTCAGGTGCTAAGCAACGGTTTGTTTGGCCGCGTGAGTCACAGTTTGGAGTTACTCCCGAAAAACCTATTGGTATTCCGGAAGAGTTAATGGTGGGCCCGATCATTTGTGATTTGGAGGAAATCGCTTCATTGCCTAACGGAATTGAGGGATTAAGACCTATCAGCAACAAATATCATGTTATTCATGAAGGAGATGTATCCCGGAAAAGCTTTAAACGGCTTCACCGATGGCGGTACAGCCCTACTGCAGCTTACGGAAATAACGAGGTACATTTACACCCAACACAGCCCAGGAGGCTTACTGTACGGGAAGCACTAAGGATTCAGAGTGTGCCTGATACCTATGTCCTTCCACCGGGCATGCCATTGACATATAAGTTTAAAACGATTGGTAACGGTGTGCCTGTAAAGCTTGCTCATGCAATGGCAGTTGCAATCAGGAACATGTTAGAGGAGGGGTCAAAATGACACAAACGGGTTTGTTTTTTGATTTTACACCAGATCCAAAAGTACTCATAGCACTAACTCATACTCCAATGCTTCCTTTAGATGCACTATGTGAATTGGTTGATAATGCGATAGATTCTTTCCAGGCTGCAAAACTGACAGGTATTAAAATAGAAAATCCATTGATTTCAATTGAGCTGCCGAGAACGGCAGATCTTAACAAAAATGCTGGAATAGTCCGGATTCGCGATAATGGACCAGGTATGACAGCTGAGATGGCGGAAAAATCCATAAAGGCTGGTTTTTCGGGTAATAACCCATACGATAGTCTTGGTTTGTTTGGCATGGGGTTTAATATTTCAACAGGTAAACTTGGCAGGGTAACCCGTTTGCTGACAGCACGTAAAGATGATAAGAAGGCAATTGAGGTACTTATCGATCTAGATAAGATAAATCAGTCCAAGAATTATCAGTTACCTGTGATGATTGTTGATAAACCCAGAGAAATCAATCATGGAACTATTATTGAAATTGGCCAATGGTGGCCTGATGGGAACGCGAATAGCCAATTTGTTAAACGTCTGACACAATACGGTTTGCCTAAAGTCCGTTCTGAATTGGGGCGGCGGTATGCATCTGTTCTAACTAAACGTGAAATAAGGATACTGGTAAATGGGGAACCATGTGAGGCTTTTGAACATTGTGTATGGGATTCCAGCAGATATGTCGAACGTAAGGGTCACGGACAGATTCAGGCTAAATATGATTTTGACCATATTATAGGCGTACAGAGACGATGTGGAAACTGCACTGCTCTAGTACCGGCAGAACTCATTGATTGTCCGGCCTGCAAGTCATCAAGCATCCGAAGTGTTGAGGAACGAGTAAAAGGCTGGGTGGGTATTCAGAGATTTGACGATAGTACGGAGTATGGAATAGATTTGATCCGGAACGGACGTGCAATTCGGATAGCTGAAAAGACGGCTTTTTTTGAACATGTGGATGAATTTAAAAAAACAATAAAGGACTATCCTATTGACGGACCATATGGAAGGATCGTAGGGGAAGTACATTTAAATCATGTTCCTGTAGATTTCCTTAAACAGGATTTTCAGAGGAGCAGCCCTGAATGGCAGCGGGCAATTTCATACCTGAGAGGCGAAAGTTCGTTACAGCCTAATCAACCTGGTACAAATTATAATGAGAGTTATGTTTATAAACTGTTTCAAGGCTTTCGTAGAGTAAGGAAACCAGGAAAATCTGATTTGTATATGGGTTATTGGGATAAAGAAGCAAATGAACCTAAAAGAATCTCAAGAGATGTGGAAAAAGAATATTATCAAAAATTCATAGATAAGCTCCCAGGCTATTACGATGATTCGGAGTGGTGGAAACTGGTGGAGCAAGCTGATTCGCCTCCACTTGAAGAGCTTGTAGAGTGTCCTGAATGCAGCGCGCAAAACTTAAAAGAACATGATACGTGTGCTGTATGCAGTTTTGTTTTGATTGGTAAGCCTTGTATTAATCCCGAATGTAAATACGAAATACCAAAGTCTGCACACTCGTGTCCGGAATGCGGACTATCACAGCTGCCTAAAGTTGAAGAACCTTGGTCGTGTCTGGTCTGTGGCAGTAAAAACAGAGCAACTGAGATAAACTGTACATCATGCAGTGAGGAAAAAGGGACCGAAAACACACTTTCTCAAGAGTTTCTTTCGAAAAACTCGAACAAGTCTGATGAACTGTCTTTGCCAGGATGTTCGATTATGTTGGCAGACGGCACGTATAGTTCTCCTGTGAATGTGAACGTATACATCACACAATCATCAATAAGAGCCAACCAACAAAAAGAAGGGATCCCTCTAATTGCAATTAAAGGGGAAGAAATCGATATATATCTTGATAAAAACCACAAAGTATTTAAATCTTTCCGGATCCGGTCTGAGCAATTGATAGCTGCGGAGGTAGCGTTATACATCTATGATATGAACAGAAGACTTTCAGGTAAACAATATCAAGGTCAACATACGCTTTCAAATATTGAGTGGCAGATTCTTAATAGCAGATGGTCAGATAAACTGGAAGATAGTCCTGAAAAAATCAGAGAAGAAATTAGTGTATTCTTTACTCAATTAAAAGGAAAACTCCCGGAACTTTTAAAGGAAATGGCTGTTGATATATTTAATGAAATGCCCGAAGAGCAAAAGAAGGCTATGGTTGACAACATGCTTAATCAAAGTGCTGATATTAGCCAGCTTGGGGATATGAAGGTAAGCGGGGCGTTTCTATTATACATTAATGAGGACGGAATCACCGACATATTCAAAAAGTATCCGCATGTTTTCTTTGATGGCGGGTTATGGGATATTTCCTACTCCAGTTCGGTAGAGCTATCAGGTAATATTTTGATACAGGCACAGACCAGGATTCGAAACATTCATCTTAACTGTTTGAATGATATAGCAAATTATATAAAATATCGTTCCTCTGAGCCAGGTATTGCTCAAAAAACAAGGTTGTCTTTGGACTTTCTGCAGCAAAAGGTGATAAAGTGAGTGTTTTTATTAGTGATAAAAACCTGAGATTTGGTACGTGGCAAGCATTTGAAAGGGTAGTTTCGCGTTTATTAGCACATGAAGGTTTTTACGGTATAAGACTTGTCGGCCAATCTGGTGACCGGGGCGCTGATATTCTTGCGCATCGGGCCGGTAAACGGTGGTTATTCCAAATGAAACATTGGAAGAACAAGGTTGGTGTCGATGTTGCCGACCAAACGATGGAGGCCATGAGAATATACAGGGCTCAAGTTCCAGTAATCGTAGCTTTAAATGGCTTTGATGAGAAGTTAAAAGAGCACCAGCGATCTCTCATGAGCAGGGGAATACCCCTTCAGCTGTGGGATACAAAGACTCTAGCTGCCAGAGTTGAAAAACTTTCAGAAATGCCCCTTCTTGACAGAGTTCCACGGGAATATCAGGAGCAGGCTATTCGTTCAACGATTCAAGCGTATAATGAAGGAAATAAAAGAGCCCTTATCGTAATGGCTACAGGCCTCGGTAAAACATTCGTTGCGGGCGAAACGATTAAGCGGATCAATGCGGTGTCTCCAATAAAAATTCTAGTAATAGCTCATACAAATGAACTAGTCTACCAGATAGAGAAGGCTTTTTGGCCTTTTTTATCTAAGCAACAGGAGACAACGGTGTGGAACGGATATGAGCAACCTAGCATAGAACGGCTTGAACAGAGTAGTGCCGTTTTCGCATGTTTAAATACTGTTGCTGATTTTGTTCAGCGGGGAAAAGAGCTGCCGCATTTTGATCTTATTATTATTGATGAATGTCATCATGTAGGCGGGCAGATGTATAACGCTGTGTTACAAGATACGATGGCGGGGATGGAAAAAGGCCCTTTTCTTCTTGGATTAACAGCAACCCCTTGGCGGCCTGACGATATTGACCTTTCGGATTATTTTAGTGAACCTCTAGTACGTGTAGACATTGTTACTGGCTTGCGTAATGGTTTCTTATCGAATGTCGACTACAGAATGTTTACTGATAATATTAATTGGGAGGCGTTAGGTGAATTAAAAGGGAAAAAGTTTTCACCGCGGCAGATAAATAGAACATTATTTATTACTGAATGGGACGATGCTGTTGTATTCGAATTGAGAAGGGTTTGGCAAGAACAGCATAAGCCGCGGGCTATAGTTTTCTGTGGTACGATAGATCATGCTGCCACTATGAGAGACCGGATTAATTCACTAGGCTTCTGCAACGCGTCGGCAATATATTCGCAAACTTCCACAGGCCGTGTTATGGACCCGGCGGAACGAAACCGGATACTTTGTGATTTTCAGGACGGTGCAATCGATGTATTATGCGCAGTTGATATCTTAAATGAAGGCGTGGATGTGCCGGATGTCAATATTATCGTGTTTCAGAGAGTGACCCATAGCCGCAGAATATTTATCCAACAGCTTGGCAGAGGCTTAAGATTGTCCAAGGATAAGGAAAAGGTTATTGTTCTGGACTTTGTTTCGGATATACGCAGATTTGCCGCAGGTATTGATCTAAAAGATGGTCTTGTTGAGGATGGACCTGCTCCGGGAAACCCGGTCCGAATCAATTTGCCGCATAAAGTTACTTTCAGGAAAGCCGGGGGGGAAGACCCGAAAACCGAATCATTCCTGAGGCAGTGGCTTGAAGATGTAGCCGCAGTAGAAGGAGCGGGCGAGGATACAAGCATACTAAAATTTCCGCCAGAATTGCCAGGAGGACGAAAATGACATTTGATGAAGTCATTAATGATATCGAAAAGATGGTTGGTTTGGAACTAGAAAGCATTAAACCTGGTGCGAACATTATCCTGACAGGCGTAGATAGGACAGCAAAAAGAATTGAGTTGACTACTTCTGCAGGTAAAGACAAGACAAGGCCTTTTAGCGAACTGAAAAAAATATGGGATAAGTTATGTACTTCACCGGCTGCGCATGTAGATAGTGTTCTCGCTGGTTCCGGTTCAAGCAGGAATCAACCGGAAACCTTGATGGCTAATTTGCCATACATAGAGTGGTTTTTTATGGATGGGAAAAAGCATCTTGCTTTGATGAAGGAACCGACTCATGATTATGGGACGCTTTTTAGAATGGATGAAGTGGCTGCAATTGAGATAAAAGATAAATTATTGAATGAAGAGAATACTGCCTGTGAAATAATTATCATTACTGAGGATATAAGAGCAACTAGCGCTTCATATGAAAATATTTTCGGGTTGCCCTTAAAACCGCTCTCGCCAGGTGTTTATGAGCAATATAAGGATAAGGTGAGATTTATATTCGTGTCAAAAAATAATTTAAATGAACAAGCTAAGACAGGTACTTACTTGGTGATAACTGGAAATACAGGAAATAGTACAGGCCCGTCTATTTCTATAAATGGACGTGAGTATCGGTTGTTTATTGAGGGAGGACTTAAATTCCTGATCTCAAAATAACTAATGTATAGAATCATTTTTTTGAATTAAGGAACCAAACATAAAATACAAAATACACCCATTTAGTAGGGTGTATTTTTAATTGCCGACAAATATAGGAAGGGATTGATAATATTGATGTAGAAATATAGGAGTTATTGCCTAAAATTGAACGAAGGACTGAGTCTTATGCATCAGGTATATGATAAATGGAATGAGAGTCTCTTCGATTATTTTTTCGGAAAGCATAATTCTGGAAATGTAATTTACCTCTATGTAAATGAAGAACTTATTGTAATGATAGGTGAGAGGTTAGGTATACCAAAAGAAAAAGCTATAAATGATTTCTGTCTGTCTGTTCAATCGTACACAAAGGATGGTAATGAACTTTTCGAAAGAGCATCTAAAAGAGGGCAGAGGTGGTTTATTCAAAAGGCTGATGGGATACCACCATTTGTTGCAATCATGGCTCTGACAGTTCTAGCCGCTGTAAATATGAGAGCTGATTCCGAAAACGGTATTGGTGGTGGTAACTACTATGTTAGGCTACGTGAATTACTTGGTCTAGCAGGGATTGGAATGCCAAAGGGATTTGATAAGTTTCAAATCTTATGGGAGATATTACGCGACTGGCAAGAACTAAATGATGGGAAATATGGGTATATCAATATATTTGAATTTGGAACTAAGTATACAGCCTATGCTCGTTCCCAGTGCTTAATAAGAGAGACAGAAAGAGACCAATTATATGATTTCTTTTATTGGGCAGGCTATAAACCCGGGATCCAGGTAGATGCAAAATATCTCATAAACCATCTGGAGGCTTATTTATCATCCAGGTTTAATAGATTAAGTAGAATGTTTAACACTAAAGATTTAGCCTTAAAAAAGGAAATAGCTGAAACAGTACTCCATGAGTTTAAGAGATGGACTGGAGTTACCCGCGAAAAGCAATCCTTAATAGCCCATTATAGTGAAGCGACTAGAATTAAACAGTTGAAGCTGTTCCTAGTACTAGAAGCTGAAGGCATTATGCCTATTGTAAAAATTAGTTTTAATTACATGGTTGATAATGAAATATTCATTAGTAACCTTGAAGATGATGAGTTTGGATTTGAAGGATTTACTTATCGAAATAATCTATTTCGCAAATATGTAGTTCAAGAATTACTAAGTGAATCATTACTGTTTGAATCCTCAGACAAGTGCAGCCAATTAAAACATGAAGGCTCATATTATTTCATTTTTAGAAGAGGCCAAGACAAAGGATTAAAAGGTTGGGTAAGCCGACAGGATTTACTTTCTGGTCATGAACACCTCTTACTGATTAACGACAAATTGAATCAGTCAGTAGAAAAATGGATAATCGATCAAAATATACAAACCAAATCGAAGAACTATAAAGGCTTGCCTGACGGCTGGAAAAGTCTAAGTATTTTCATTCCAGAGAATGCAAAAATAATACCTCTGGACTCCAAAATGAATATGAATGATGAAAATACAAGCGTCCATTTGTCGGGCGGCTTGAAAATCGGGAATCAGGAATGGCTGCTTGATGCCCCCCCGGCTTTGTCAATTTCTGCACCCGCAAGAACTACGGTAAAAATTAACGATTCTGAATCTTTCTGCGTAATTGATGGTGCTGATAATATAGATCTCAGCATGTTACACCTAAAAAGTTCAGATACTTATGTTGTTAACGTCAACAATTCAAACAGAACAATCATTTTAAGAAATGATCATTTACATCAGATAAATCAGGAGGACTTTACGCCAGTTACTTCACAAGCAACCGATGGCGAACTGAAAATAGCTGGTACCTATATTTATAATAACCTAGCTGAGTTTGATAATTGTTTTGACATGAAGGGCGAAGTTGCGGCTCTAATAGTTGACGGGAAACTCTCGATGAAGAAAATCCCGCCATTTATTAAGGCAGTTCCTTACGACTTAGATCGTGGATACAAAAATTTAGGGATAAAATTCGGCAATGATGAATTACCTTTACGCAAAATTGATCTGTTTATCGAATACTTAACTTTACGCGGAGAAGGTAATTGGACTAACTTCTTGAGGGGGTTAAGCCGGTGTTTTGGTGAAGAACAACTCCGGTTAAAAGCGTATGAAGTTAGACAAACACTATCTCAAACAGGATTTGTCGAATTTACGCGTGAGGGAGATACCAATAATTTTTATTGGAGAGTGATTCCAACATCAGCTGCTGTTATTCCTTGTGTGGATCCGTTAGTTGCAATATCTGGTGCAAGAACAAGAAAAATGTTTGAATTATGGCAGAATAGTAGCAAAGACAGGTTTGAGATAATATGGTCAACTCCAACAAGTGATCTAGAACCTCTATCGGTTTATATATTCTCCAAAAATTGGGATGACTTGGAGGAGTCCCTTCAAAGCATGAAACTTCCATATAATTTAGGTGATGATTATTTTGCTTATCACCTTGCTAATTGCTTGCCATCGATTGCTTCTCTAATTGTTCAAGATGAAGGGATTTTAGCGGCGAGTTATGAAAACTGGGATATGAAGGGTTGGGATACCAATTTATCGAGATGGGTTAAGAATGGTTCTTCAAGACTAAAACAGTACACAAGCCGTTTCGGGGATTACATATGTGTTTTACAACTTCTTAATGGAAAGAAAAAGCAGGTAGATAGGGATATGGGGAAACTCTACTTGGCCTCCATTGAAAAAAAAAAATTATTCATCTACAGAAATCATGAACTTAGAATAAGAACTGAGTATATGTTGCCGGAACTCTATGAACGCTCACTCACTGCCTGTTTAGGAAAGTGTCCTGAGAGGGATAAATCGTACCGTGTTTATAGAAATGTCCCATTGGAAGTTGCCTTGACTATAGTACATAAGCTTGGGTATGAACTTGAATTTTTAAGGTAGGAGTGAAGAACGCATGGAAGATGTCCTGGGCCTTTTTCAGAGAATGAAAGAAATGTATTTCCGCTATATGGATAGCCCGTTTGCGCTTGGCCATGATAAATTAGCAGCAGAGCGGAAGTCTCTATTGGAACAGGAAGGGAATATATATCAGTATCCATATATTGAAGCTCTTCCGCCTTTTATAAGTTCCCAAAAAACGCTCAAAGAAGTTTGTAAAGATATTGGGGTGTCATCTGACTTTTCAGAGTTTGCGACTTTAGGTTTATTTGATCCCAAGAATAAGTTGCATCAACATCAGTATGAGGCATTTAATAATGTTGTTGCAGAAAAGAAAAATATTGTTGTAACATCCGGTACGGGTTCTGGAAAAACGGAGAGTTTTTTATTACCGCTTATTTCAAACATATTAAACGAATCAAAAAAGTGGGCTTCCCCAGGTCATCACACTCAAAAATGGTGGGAATCAGGAAGAAGATGGACTTCGACAAGGGCACACGAAAAACGAAAGGCAGCAGTAAGAGGGTTAATTTTATACCCTTTGAATGCTCTCGTTGAAGACCAAATGGTGCGGTTGCGTAAGGCATTAGACAGTGACGGAGTGAGAGAATGGTTTAGGGAGAATAGGGATAATAACAATATTTATTTTGGCCGCTATACTGGTAAGACACCTGTTCCGGGCAATCCATCGAACTCAAATAAAGTAAGTCAATTAAAAACCGCAATGAAAAAAATGGAACAAAAACAAGTTGAGCTCCGGGCTTACTTTGAAGATATGATGCTCAATGCAGGTAACAATCATGATTTTAGGACGAAGCAAAGTATTATTACTGAGCTACAGAATGAGTCTGAAATCGATGCGGGTATTCTGTTACTAAAATCGCAGTGGAAACCACATGAGGTAGAGTTAATTAGAACTAAATTGGCTAATCGGCTAAATGAAAAGCTAGCATTTTTAAACCAGGTCGATGGATCGGAAATGATTTCCCGTTGGGATATGCAGGAATCGCCTCCCGATATTTTAATCACGAACTTTAGCATGCTGAACATCATGCTAACGCGCCAAATCGAACAACAGATTTTTAGTAAAACGCGTGAATGGCTTGCAGAAGACCCTTCCAATATATTTCATTTGGTTCTTGATGAACTGCATGCCTATCGGGGGACTGCTGGCACCGAAGTTGCTTACGTTCTCCGCGCATTGCTTGACCGATTGGGTCTCAGACCGGATAGTCCTCAACTTAGAATATTAGCGACCAGTGCATCCTTAGATGAAAACGGAAGGGAGTTCCTAGGCGATTTTTTTGGTGTTCCACTTGATAAATTTGAAATAATTTCTGGAGACCGGGAAAGCGGAGAAAAATTTCCGCTTAGTCATTATTACAAGGATAATAAAAATCATTTTTCAGAGCTCTTCAACTCATTCCACAAAGAAGCTGACTGGAATCAATCTATCACCAAATTCTGCAGGGAGTTCAACGTAACATACGATGCCAAGGCACCAGGCGAGAGTATAACTAAGGTTCTTGAAAGTAGCGGGGCTCTGCGTGCATTAATTCGTGAATGTGAAAAACCCAAATCCATTAAATATCTTTCGGCCAAATTGTTTGATGATGAGAATGATCTAAGCTCCATCGGTGGTTTATTGTTAGCTGTTGTAAAATCCAGGTATAATGGCGAACGCGATGTTGTTTTACCTTTAAGAGCTCATTTATTTTTTAGAAACTTTCAAGGACTTTGGGCGTGTTCTAATCCTTACTGTACAGAAGTGAATCCCCTTTACAGTTACAGCGGAAGGAATATCGGAAAATTGTACAATCAACCACGTATTCAATGTGGCTGCGGTTCACGCGTTTTGGATTTCTATTATTGCCAAAATTGCGGGGATAGCTTTCTTGGCGGATTTAAGACAGTTGATAAAACCGATGATTCAGAAAGTCAATTTTTTTTAAGTGCGGAATTTCCCGAAATCGAACAGCTTCCAGATAGACTGCCTCCTATCAAGAAATATGGACAGTATGCGGTTTATTGGCCGTCATTGAAGATTGATCCTGAAGCGGCGAAAGAATGGACACGCACAACTTCTGGGGATGAGTCAGAGCAGGCTGGAAACAGTAAAAGTAAAATGAAGTTTAAATGGGAGAAAGCTGAGTATACTCCTAGAATGGGGAAAATATGTTCTAACCAACATAGTGCCACAGGACATTGGTATCAAATTAAGAATATGAAAGACTCAGCACAACTAATGCCAGCATTTCCGATCATATGCCCAAATTGTGCAGACGATTGGGAATTACAGCGTATTTCAAGTGGATGGCTTCCTATTGAAAGTGAAAAACGTACTCGTTCTCCAATTCGTGGCCAAAGAACAGGCTTTGACATGATTGCACAAGTAATGCTCGATGCCTTAATGAGGGAACTTCCAGATAAAGAGCAACCGAAAGCAGTACTATTTTCGGATAGTCGGCAAGATGCAGCTAAATTGTCAGCGAAGTTGGAAATTAACCATTATCGGCAGAGTATCCGCTATGTCGTTATAAAGATCGTCCAGGAACAGAATGCTTCTTTACGCAGCTTTATCAAACGTGTCAGACAAGAAGCTTTATCAGATTTGGAAGCATCGTTGGCTGAATCGTACTGGAACGAGAACTATAATGAAGCCAGACTGATTGATGATGCATTATGTAACAGAAATCTGCCTCCGGCTAAATTGGAAGAGGCTAAAGAATTAATAAAATTAGCAGAGGGTTATCCGAAATTAAGCGATTTGTGGGAGAGTATTGAGAAAGAACTGCTCAAAGTTGGTATTAATCCTGGTGGCCCGGAAAATTCATTAAAGGAGAATGATGAGGACCATTGGACGAAGTTGTATAATTGGTTAGATAGAAGCAACCCTATGCCGAAGGTGAATTTGGGTGATACAAAGATACAATATCGGAATGAGCTACTCAAGAAGTTAAAAGAACGTGTTATGCTAGATGTTCTATTCTCGCAAAGGAAAAGAGATTTAGAGTCCATAGCACTTGCAACAATATCGACTGATATGGATAAAGATTTTGAAGGTTACCTGGACAAAGAACCCGCATTCTGGCGCCAGTTGGTGGATAGCTCTGTCCGAATTCTGGGCGGGTTGAAACGCTTTGATGGTGGTTATAAAAAACCAAATGAATCGACGCCGGTTCAACTAGAGGCTTATTGGAAGGCAGTTGCAAAAGAAAATAAGTTGAATGAAACACAGTTCTTGGACAGAGCCCGCCGAATATTTTCTTCTTTACGTGGTGTTAAACAATACTTATTACAATCCAATGAATTGCAGGTCATTCCATTCAGCGGAAAAGTCTATGCTTGTATAAAGTGTCATCGGATACACTTGCACTCATCCTGTTCGGTATGTACTGATTGCTATACTCGTCTAGAAGAAAGCAGTCTTGAGGACTCTGTAACTAATGATTACTATCGATACCTTTCTGTTGATTCAAGAACTGCCCGCCGTTTTCATTCCGAGGAAATGACAGGTCAAACGGATCCAGATGATGCATTAAAGAGGCAGCAGCTTTTTCAAGGTATCTTCGATTCAGAAGATATCCCACTTGTCGACGAAATCGATATTTTAAGTGTCACTACCACAATGGAAGCTGGAGTGGATATTGGATCTTTACGAATAGTGGCTATGTCAAATATGCCCCCGCAAAGATTTAATTATCAGCAGCGCGTAGGACGGTGTGGACGCCGGAATTCCCCTTTGTCAGTAAGTTTGACACTCTGCCGCGGCAGAAGCCATGATGATTGGTATTTTGATAACTTAGACAAGATTACGGGCGATCCTTCACCTCAACCATATATAGATCTGCAGTCAAAAAAGATTTTTAGCCGTGTTGTTAATAAAGAGATGCTTTTTTACGCCTTTCAGGATACAGGGTTATCACAAGAGGATATCGGCGGAGAAAGTGTCCACGGGCAGTTTGGTAATCGGAATGACTGGCAAATGATTAAAGATCGAGTACAAGCGTATTTTGATTCAAAAGCAGGGGCCACCCGATTAGACCAAGTTATTAAAACACTATCCGTAAGAAGCAAAATCGCTTATGGGGATTTAAAGCAAGTACAGGATGATGTATTGAGTGGAAGATTAACGAAAGAGATTTCGCGGATTGCGAACAACCCAAGATATTCTTCGAATGCCCTTAGCGAAAATCTTGCTGCAGCCGGTTTGCTACCTATGTTTGGGTTTCCGACAAGGGTTAGGTTGTTACATCATGGTAGGAAGGATGCGCGTACTACAATTCAAGATTTAGATAAACATACAGTGGACCGGGATTTGGAAATGGCTATAAACGACTACTCACCTGGATCCGAGGTGGTTAAAGATAAGTCAAAACACCGTGCTGCGGGAGTGGCACATTATTGGATCCAGGGAAATCGTATTATGGCAGAAGCAAATCCTCTTGGCGATATTAAAACTATTGCTATATGCAAAAAATGCCATATGCTGTTCGATAAAGATTTAAAGGAAGAATGTCCATCATGCCAAGCAACATCAGAGTCCACAGACAGTCCGTACAGAAAAATTCGAATTTCCGAGCCTCAAGGCTTCAGAAGTGATTGGATTAAGCGGGACTACAAGGAAGAATTCGAATGGTCATCAAGAAGTTCTGTACCAAGACTGGCTCTCGACGGAAATAATGATAGTAACTATACCCACGAAATATACAATACTGCTTTCACGTGTATGGAAGGAGATGTTTATACGATCAATGATCGTAACGGGGCATTATTTACCTTTGAGAAGGCTCGAAACGATTATGATGGCTGGATTGAAACAACAAGTTTAGCTGATGGCTATAAGCCCCCGGTACTGAGTTCAATAAAAGAAGAAGTAGCTTTAGCGGCTATTAAAAATACAGAGGTACTAATTATTAGCCCTAAAACAACTGCTGTGGGAATTAGCTTTGATCCGACAGTTCTTGGAGTCCGTGCGGGTCTAGTTTCCTTCGGATTTCTTTTTAGAAGAATCGCGACAAATCTTCTGGATGTTGATGCGGATGAGCTTCAAGTAGGTGTTCGTTCGGTCTATAATCGTTCTTCAGAAAACCTCGAAGGCCAGGTTTTCTTTGGTGACAGACTTATTAATGGAGCAGGTTACGCTAAATATTTAGCCCAAGAGCACGTCGTGGGGAAAATCCTGGATGACTTATGCGGTGAGCTCAGTTATATTCCAAAACTTCGTGATCACAACTGTGATTCTTCCTGTTATGAATGCCTGCGAACTTATGAAAATATGAGTTATCATGGAATTCTTGATTGGCGGCTTGGACTAGATACTGCCCGATATCTAAGGGATGGGAAGGTACCTGTTATTGACGGGCAGTGGATTGATTTGGTCCAAAACTCTTTAAACAGTCTTGCGGAAGACTTTCCTGAGTTAGAGCCAAAATGGTTTTCCGGAGTCCCTGGTTTAAAGTTGATTGCCTTTGAGGAGGAAACCATTACATTGTTTGGACATCCATTCTGGAACAACAAAATCAATAATGAAGATTATTTTCCTCGGGAATTAGCCGAGGCGAAGGCAAAAGCAGAAGTAGAAGCTAGAGTCGATAAATATTTTAATATTTTTGATTTAATTCGTCGCCCAACTTGGGTAATTCAAAAGATGATTGAAGGAAAAAATGAATAAAATTACCTGATTGGCCTGAACCTGAACCTGATATGATACCTTTTCTGACTCCAACTACTTATAGGGTATTTCGTTAGTGTGCTCTGAAAGAAGTTCGAAGTCTGCCATCTATAAGGATCTTGTATATATTCAACCAAAAGCAAGAATAGGTACGGTTTGTCATGAGATATTTGAGAGGATTGGAAGAGGGGGATTTGATCAGTTACCAGGGCAATTGATACTTTGATAATAACAATTAAAAATAAAGATAGCTTATTGGCAAAAAGATTATTTGAAATATGTCAGAAAAACGAGTTTATTAAGTGGATAACGAACTAGAGTAACTGGTGCATAAACTATAGTGTTGACACCTTGTTGACGAACATCGTCAACAAGCAATCAAACTCTAACAAAAAGAACAATTGGTTATGGTTAAAACCCTTGTAAATCAAGGGTTTTAACCAACTAATACAGATTCTAATCAACACCCGCATGTTCCCGCATACAGTGAATGTAAATTTAATTACGTTGTTAATTTTGAAATGATCGGCGAGAATAAGCAATAAAACCCACCTTTGTATGGTGGGTTTTATTGCTTATTCTTTTTTGCTAACTGCGATTCATACTTACGAATCAAATTAAGACTCTCTTTTAAATAGTTAGCTTCTTCTGGTGTTAGGTTCTCTTTGTTCCCAGTCAGAAACGCAATATTGTCTAGCTCTACGTTGGTTTTAAATTCTCTACTGAGAAGTAAATCCAGGCTTACCTCAAAAAAGTCAGCCAATGCAATAAGCGTTGCAAAATCAGGTTCACGAGTGCCTTGCTCATAATTAGCGATTTGTCCGCGTGATAGGTTCATCTGTGTTGCAAGCTCATATTGACTAATGCCTTTATTGTTTCGAAGTTCTGCTAGACGTTTGCCGAACACGTAAAATCACCTCAAGACCATTATAAGTAACAAAATTCGGTTGCTACTATAATGGACACGATAAGTTTCATTTATGCTTGATGGTTTAAGGATAATACGATATATTAAATGTATTAGACACAAAGTGTGTCTAATTATTCATGGGAATGCCGTAATCTTGGCCCACAGTATCTCATTAAGAGAACTAGAATGTAACTCAGACACAGAAGGTGTCCTTAAAGCAACCCTAAGTTTATCGGAGGTGGCAGCCATGCAAGAAATCCAAACCAAATACGAAGAGGTATTGCAAGAAGAATCCATCTTAACTCAAAGAATCAACCTCTGCCATGAATTCATGGACATCATTCTAAAGTATATATCCCGAAACGCAGATTCTATTCACATCCTCACAGCAGAGGACATTGTCACCGCAGTGCATACAATCGGGCAGGATTTGGATACAGAGCTGCTTCATTTAAAACTGGAGAAGGGAATTCTTGAAAATAAGTTGAAAATTTTAAATGCAGAATCAAGTGAGTTGTACAAAAGTTTTTAAATTGTAATAACCTTAAATAGCCATGGGATACTACATATGGCTGTACATCCAATGGAATGTCCTTCTAAGGAGCGGAGTTGATTTTGTTTAAAAGAACTACATATGTCTTAGGGCTCATATTAGTGCTCGCTGGGCGGAAAATCAGATAATTTTAAGCTTATAAGCTCGCCAAATCTGGTATCAGCGGAATCAAAGGATAAAAAGGTTGAATTGATTAGTTCAGATAATGGGGGTGTAATATCGTAAGCGTTAAATAGCCCTCATCTTGATGACAAGGTTTGGGCTATTTGACGCTTACTTATCCTAACGTACATCTCCGAGAAAGCAGATTCTATTCACTTGCTTACTGCAGAGGATATTATTACTTCAGTTCATACCATAGGTAAGGATTTGGATACGGAATTGCTTCATTTGAGGCTGGAGAAGGGGATTTTGGACAATAAGATCAAAGGACTAACGGATTAATAGGGTCTTCAAAGAGGGTGTCCCATAAGTAAGAACTAATGACTTTAGGACATGGCTACCATTCAGAAAAATGGTTTTTAAAAAAAGC
>NZ_JBYTBS010000094.1:0-16171 GCF_058789495.1 Paenibacillus sp. FW126-R14
GACCTACCGCTCCCTGATCACCTTGATCGCCTTTATCTCCCTTGACCCCCGGAGCGCCCGCCGGGCCCACCGGACCTACCGCTCCCTGATCACCTTGATCGCCTTTATCTCCCTTGACCCCCGGAGCACCAGCCGGGCCCGCCGGACCTACCGCTCCCTGCTCACCCTGGTCGCCTTTATCTCCCTTGACCCCCGGCACACCAGCCGGGCCTACCGCTCCTACCGTCCCCGGCACACCCTGGTCGCCTTTGTCTCCCTTCGCTCCCTGAGCGCCAGCCGCGCCAATCGCACCAGCAAGACCTTGCTCGCCTTGCGGCCCAACCGGCCCCTTATCGCCTTTGATGTTGAGCGTGTAGGCGGTTTGTCCGGCCTCACAGCTGCTGCCCGGCGCAAGCAATTTGATTTGTCCGTTGCTGCTTACGCAAATTTGAATCGTATCCAGCAGCATCGAGTTCGCCCATGCCCCCGGAATTTGTGTGCCTAACAGCAAGACGCTTGCCGCTACGGCGATTTTGCCCTTTAACGTTTTCATGTACTTTATCCCCCTCTTCCTCACTATTGAATAAACTGGACAAGCTTCAACATCCGCTCCAGCATAGCCGCTGACTCCGCACGCGTAGACACACTTGCCGGACGAAAAGCGCCATCGCTGTCAATCACACTGATCTCGGCCGCCTGCTTCACCGCTTGCTGCGCCCACGCAGAAATAGCATCTTGATCGGTCATCGATGCGCGTGCGACCTGATTCTCCGGCTTCACTTCCGTAAAAGTCATCGCCCCGATAATCATCTGCACAAGTTCTTCCCGGGTAACGGGGCGATCGGGACGGAACGTGGCGTCTTCATAGCCCGAAACGAGTCCGGCCTGATAAGCCGTGTTGACCGCTTGCTCGTACCATCCGCCGGCAATGTCCGTGAACGGGCTTTTCGTGTCGCTTGGGGTAAGCCCCAGCGCTCTGACCAACAGCGCTGCGATTTCCGCGCGCGTGATCGGCGCATCCGGCGCATAGACACCCGGGCTTCGGCCTTGAATGATCAGCTTGGCGGCCAACAGCTCAATCGGTGTTTTGCCCCAATGGTTCTGCACATCGTTGAACGTAACCGGCTTATTGATCACTGTGTACACACTCGCGCCTTGCCGCTTCATGTAAGCGAGCCATTGCCCATTTTTGTTATCAAAAGTCGTCGGCACGTAATGGAACTCCTTCGTCCCCGGCACCCACCATACGCCTGTGGCCGTGGTCGGCACGCTATCGCCGCTAATTGGCAGCGTACGTGTCACATAGCGGTTAAATTTGCTAATAAACGCGCTCGCACCGCTGTTTCCCGTAACCTGCACCTCAAAAGCCATCGCCAGCGTCAACTGCTCCGCCGCCATTTCGCTCACCGCTCGCTTTACCGCCGCAGCAACAGCGTCTTCAGGCGCGCGCACGATAAAATGAAACTGGATATCATCCTCCGGGATCTTGAATTTTTGGCTGTACGCTTGAGTTGAAAGCTCAGAAATCGGCACGGACATCGATGCCCCGCCGGCTTGCAAGACAAGGACGGCTTTCGGATTTACCTTGCCGATTTCACGCAGGCTAGCCCCCGAAATGCGCACTTCTCCCCCGGTCGCCTGCAAATCAAGCACCACAGTACCTTGCCTAATCGCCTCCAAAGTGATCGGCTTTGAACTCGCCGCCCCTTTCTCTGGCACAAGCTCGACCTGAATCGCCGATGTCGGTGCAGAAGGCGATCCCGGCGAGGAAGGTACCGGCTCGCTCGGGGCTGAAGGCGTCTCATGGTCAACGACCGGTGCCGTTACCTTAATCGCCGTATCCTGGGACAGATTGCCGTAAGTCGCAGTCAGCACCGTCTGGCCGGCTTTAAGCCCGCGCACAATCCCGCCGTTATCGATGGCGGCAATCGAAGCGTCAGCCACGCGAAAAGCAGCAAAAGCCGTCACATCGCTCACCGACTGATCGCTCCAGCGCGCACTCAGCCCGGCTTGTACCTGCTGCCCGACATTCATACCGTAAGAAGCCTGACCGAAACTAAGCGAAACCGGTTCAATCGCTACCACACTGCGGCTAAAAGACACATAAACATTCGATGTCACCGTCGCACCGTTCAGGCTGGCTGTCACCTTGGCTGTGCTTTCTTCACTTGCCGCTGTCAAGACAGCTTGATACGTTCCGTAACTTTCATAGCTAAAAGACAGTGAAACCGGCAGCGGCGCCCCATTCGGCGTTCCCGGCGGAATAGCCCCCGCCTCCCAAGCGGCCTGCGGCTCCAACAACGAGCCGGCCGCATTCGTCAAGCTGCCCAATCGGCCGTAAACCGCCGACACGACGCTCGCCTCATAGCGACCGTAAGTGACGTGCGTCACGGTGCCCAGCTCGCCGCCTGTCGTAAACAACTGCAGCGCATCCGCCGGCTCGGCAATATCATTGCCGAAAGCATCCTTCAGCTGCAGCGAAATGATCGTCTGGCTGCTGCCGTCCGCAGGCAGCGCCTGTCGGGAAGCCGTCAGCACCGAGCGCTCCGGTGAAGGCGCCCCGGGTGCAAAATACACCCGCGCCATATCCGTCACCGTCACTCCCGCCGCTTCCGCACTGATGTAGCTGATGCCGGCGGTGGTCGGAGCCGTCAATACAGCGGTGTACACGCCGTTCCCCTCTGCAATCGGGGCCGTCGCCCAGGTGCCGAGCGAAGCCTGCAGCCGGATCTGATCCGGCGACAAGTCAACGGCCCGGCCATCTTCATCCCGCAGCACAAGCTGTAAATGCGCCACGCTTGTCCCGTCAGCCTGAACCGCAGTTTCGTTCGCGTACAGCGCCCCTTTAAGCTCCGTCCATGGGGACGCATAGACAGGCAAAGCTGGCGGCAGCATGCTGACGACCAGCAGAATCGCCGCCAAGCTGCACATAAACACGCACCATGTTCGCATATAGCGGTATTTCCGTAATCTCATAAATACCTCCCGTTATGAAATTTGAAATGAGCCCATACTTCACTACATAAATAGTTTAGTAGTATTTCTCCCTCCTGACTATCCCCAAAAAAGATAATTATTGAAATATCCGCCATCCGGAGGGCAAAAAAAGCCTCAGCATGGTATGGAAATCTCTGTATTTGATCGTCCGAATCAGTCGTGCAGGCAGTTGCATAATCATTCATACTTCTTTATAATTACACGATGTTCATGTTCATACTACAAGTTAGGAGAGAAACATAGTGAAAAAGCATTACCGTTATACGGCGCTGTTATTGTTGATGCTGGTGCTGCTGACCGGCCTTCCTGTTCAGACCGCTTATGGGGCAGGCAGCCAGTCGGAGAACACCCTTGTTCTGGGTACCAGCGCCGAATTTGCGCCTTATGAATTTCATAAAACTATTAATGGAAAAGACCAGATCGTGGGCTTTGATATTGATATTGCTCGTGAAATTGCCAAGGACATGGGAGCAAAGCTTATTATTGAGGACATGAGCTTTGATGCCTTGCTGCCCGCTTTGCAAAGCGGCCGGGTTGATCTGGTCATATCCGGAATGACACCAACAGATGATCGCAGGAAAAGTATCGACTTCTCCGAGAACTATTACCAATCCAAGCAGGTATTAATGGTTCGTACCGAAGATAAAGAACGCTACAAGAGTATGGATAGCTTGAAGGGTGAAAAAATCGGCGCACAAAAAGGCTCCGTTCAAGAAGAGATTGCGCGATCCATTCAGGAGGCTGTTATTACATCTCTTGACCGCATACCGGACCTTGTTCTGCAGCTGCAGACGAAACGAATAAATGCCGTCATTCTGGAAGACACCGTTGCCGTCGGTTACCTGCAGAACAGTGCGCTTACACTTGCGGAAGCCGTTCCGGACGATGCACCTGTTCAAGCGGCAATCGGTATCCGCAAAGGCAACACAGAGCTGCTGACACAAGTCAATTCGACGGTCGCCCGTCTAAAGAGCGAGAATCGTATTACAGAGATGGTTAAACAAGCGAGTATGCTGTCTGTAGATAAGCCGCAATCATCTGGAAATATATTTACAATATTCTGGGAATACCGCAGCTATTACGCAATTGGCCTCGGTTATACGCTGATGTTATCTGCGCTTGGCGTCCTGTTTGGCTTCATGATTGGCTTGATCATCAGTCTGCTGCGTATGTCACGTATCCGGGCGATAACCTTGCTGGGTACAACGTATGTTGAGATTTTGCGCGGGACACCTATGTTGGCGCAGCTTTTGATTATCCACTATGGGCTGGCGCTCACACTGGGGATCAACTTTACCCCGTTGCAGTCAGGTATTATCACGCTGTCCTTGAATAGTTCGGCTTATTTGGCGGAAATTTTCCGTGCGGGTATTCAAGGTGTGGATCGCGGGCAGATGGAAGCAGCCCGTTCGCTTGGCATGAACAGGTGGCTGGCGATGCGTCATGTTATTTTGCCGCAAGCGTTTAAGTCCGTTCTTCCCGCGATCGGAAATGAGTTTATTACGATTATCAAAGAATCATCCATTATATCCGTGATCGGAATGGCAGATATTATGTATCAGGCTGGAGTCGTGAAGAATATTACGTACAAGGGACTTAGCCCGCTCATTATTTCAGCCGCGATTTATTTTGTATTGACTTTCACGCTGTCCAAGCTGCTTGGCGCATGGGAACGGAGGATGGGAGCTAGTGATCACCGTTAAAGATTTACGCAAATCATATGGAGAAGCAGAAATTCTCAAAGGAATAGATATCAGCATCGAAGGCGGTGAGGTTGTCGTTGTCATCGGGCCGAGCGGCTCGGGGAAAAGCACCTTCCTGCGCTGCATCAACCTTCTGGAGCAGCCCAGCGGCGGGGAAATCCTGTTTGAAAACGAGTCCATTACCGCTCGTGGGCACAACATTAACGCCACCCGGGAGAAAATGGGCATGGTGTTCCAGCATTTCAACTTGTTTCCGCATAAGACCATTATGCAAAATCTGACCCTGGCACCTACCAAGGTGAAAGGCCTGTCAACCGCCAACGCGGAAAAAACTGCGTTGAAGCTGCTGCACACTGTTGGACTGGCAGATAAGAAGGATTGCTACCCTTCCCAACTCTCCGGCGGACAACAGCAGCGGGTTGCCATTGCACGCGCCTTGGCGATGGAGCCGCATGTGATGCTATTTGACGAGCCGACCTCGGCACTTGATCCGGAAATGGTAGGAGAGGTGCTGGATGTTATGAAGAAGTTGGCTAAAGGTGGCATGACGATGATTATCGTGACCCATGAGATGGGATTTGCCCGTGAAGTAGGCGACAGAATTGTGTTCATGGATAAAGGTGTGATCGTGGAGGAAGGGACTCCTGAGCAAGTGTTTGGAAATCCGTCTAACACCCGCACGAAAGATTTTTTGGCGAAAGTTCTATAGGATAATTACTTCTATAGATACGAATTATTATGTAGAGTAAAAAGATTTGCCTCAGAGACTTTGTTCTCTGAGGTTTTTTTGTTCTTGTCCCCTTTTTACTGATAGTTATAAATTCAGCTCCAGTTTCTTTATTATTGAAGCTATCGTCTCCCTTTAAACAATGTATGGATTAAATCTCCTCTCAACCTCAATCAGATCATTTTCCACATCCAACAATCCTTTTTCAGATAAACGTATCATAAGACATCGTGTAAAATGCTTGAAATTAATTCGACTATGTTGTCTAGTTATTTCACTCACTTTAGGTAATTTTACATCCATAAGCCACTCACATATTACCGAGAGAGGTACTTTCTCTAACTCCACCATTGCAGCTACAGTAGTAGCTATACGCTCATCCTCTTCTGAACTAAACACTTCTGGAGCATTTTCAAGTAATGAGCGTAGCCCATTCCATACCAACTTGCATTCTTCTAATCCTATGTACCTGTTGCGGACACATTCATCAAGAGCATCAGAAACATGGGCTGCTGCGTGTGCCCAACCTTTTCCTTCCACGAAGCCACGATAATCTTTTTCACTCTTACAATAAGTGATTAACGCATTCATTATTTTATGGACTTTGTTTTCTGATAAGTATTCATCCCTATTATCACGAATAAGCAACAACGCAATTAATAATGAGGAAAAGGAACGCAAAAAGATACGATCCGTACCTACTTGTTCAATCCTATTGAATAACATATTTTGAGAGATAGCATTATCGAGCAATTTTACTAATTGTTGATCTTGAAGCAACTTTTTTTCCAATAGCCAATTATGAAGTATGCTATACGCTAACTTATCACGTAACTCTGGATCTGTAGAAGAAAGTAAATCAACAACTTGCTGAACTATTAAATATTCATCTATTCCTTGTGGTAGTGAAAAATTATTTTCCACGATTATTCTTAATTCTTCTTTGAGCACTTTCTCAACTCCATTTTCCCGTTAATTCTTCCAAAAATAATACTTTATAACATACCATGTAGATAACCCATCCTAAATATAGTACCTTATTTTAATAAAAATCTCTTTATATGTTTGTGAACATTCTGCCCGTTAGTTATGCAAGAAGAAGCCGTTCGTCGAAGTTTATACCTGGGATCAGCTGCCGCGTGGCGAGCTGTTCCCTCATTATTTCACGATCGTTCCCAGTTACCTTAATCATTAATTAGTTGACGAAACTGAAATTTGCGCTCATTCTGCTGTTTTAACGACCATGCAGCATTAGATAACAATTTTTCATCTTGCTCCTTTTCCAATATTTTCGTTAACGCATTCACAACTCTTTGATCAAACATTTGGTTGCCTAACATATGAATCGCGGAGCGTCTCACACGAATATTCTGATCGTACAGCGCCCGTTCTACTAAGAAATGAACGATATCAACACATAATGGATTGTCCTTGCACGATTGACAGCCATGCTATGGACGGCGTGTCTTCGTACGTCGGGATGAGAATCATTTAACCTTTGAATTAATGGTTCAATACATGTTTCGTCTGCATTGTGATCCATAAGAGCGACACACCATTTTCCCTCGGTTTTAAGGGTCTAACTCACGTTCACTCGCTCATTCGCAGGATTTCATCACCTTGAAAATAACGATCGCCTGGAAAACAAAACTTGGTGCGGAACCATCCACTTGACCATATCTGATATTGCCAGCACACAACTCACTCGTCATACCAACAACGAGAAAAAACGGTCTGTATTCGCATCAATTTCGCGATAAGACCGTTTTTGTTTTTCATCGATATTGTTTATGTTGTTTTTAAATAAAAAAAGCTGATGAGATGATTACCAAAAGAATAAAAAGAACCAAGACAGATGCTACGCCTGAACCATACCCTGCACAACTTCCACCAATTCCACCAACTCCACCAACTCCACCAACTCCACCATAACCTAAGCCCATGTTTACTCATTCCCCTCAAGTGAATTTTCACTACGGTATAAAATATGTTCGTTACATAGTCCTTGATTGGACATACGTCAGGGGTTTGCTTTCTGGAAGGACAAATAGGGTAATCTGGCGAATTACTCTGCATGGCACACCTGCGGCAAAGGAGCCTTCTGGGATATCTTGAGTCACAACACTACCTGCTCCTATAACGCATCCGTCTCCAATGACAACACCGCCGCATACCGTTACATTGGCTGAGAGCCACACATCGTTTCCGATCTTCACAGGCTTGGCGTAACATAGCGATTTAAGTTGTTTTGCAAATCGTCATTATCACAATATTAATTAGTTTGTTTTTACCATTCTACCTGATCGAAACGCATGTTTTTGTAGTAAAAGATTTTGTCTTGATCCGTAATCTCTCGGAGCACCTTGCAGGGGTTACCGACTGCTATTACATTGGCTGGAATATCTTTAGTTACCACACTGCCACCCCCAATGACACTTCCCTTTCCGATTGTAACACCTGGTAAAATGATGGCTCCGCTCCCGATCCAAACTCCATCTTCTATAACGACCGGCAAGGCATACATTCCGCCTTCTTTACGCATTTGCGGGTGTACCGGATGATTGGTCACAGCGATCGTTACATTTGGGCCAAACATCACGTCATTTCCAATCGTAACCTTATAGTCATCGACAACCGTTAAATAAAAGTTGATATACACATGATTGCCTACCGTAGTATTCGAACCGTAGGACATATGGATTGGAGGCTCCATCCATACATGTTCACCCATGCTCCCAAAAAGCTGTTTCATCAGAGATTTCCGTCCATCCAAATCATCGGGATGCAATCGATTGATTTCGTAGCACAGAACCTTGCCTCGCTGGCGTGCACGAGCTAGAGCAGCAGCTTCCTCTGGGTAATTAGAATCGTGATCGGTAAACAATTGACCGTTCTTCATTCGCTCTTGAATATTCATGCACTAGTCTCCTCTGCATAAAATTTATATTTTTAATAAATATGAAATAGGTATAAATCATTTTCTTAACTAACTTGTTCAATGTTTCTTGTAATATTGTTCAACCATTTGTATTGACGATATCTGATATAAGTAACAGGAAGCTTAACGACCTCATCCAAACTAATTACGATATACAACACGATGGGAGGTACTTGGTAAACAAAAGCACATAAGTAGCCGAGTGGTAATATTATGCCCCACATCACAACAGTATCGCACCAAAACCCAAATTTAGAATCGCCGCCAGCAGTAAATATACCCGCAATTGTCGTGGCATTCATCGACTTGGCAATACAATAAAAAGCACTGATATACAGCATGCCATCCAAGTAATTTTGTGCAGTAGTGTTCAAGCTCACGATAGAGAAAACCAATGGTTTCAGTGCCAAAATCGTGCATCCTGCAATAAATCCAAAAATCAAAGCGTACAGGCTCATCCTATTGCCCGCATGTTTCGCCTTCTCAATCTCTCCCTGCCCCAAATATTTGCCAATTAATACAGATCCGCCGCTGGCAATGCCTCCACATAGTACAATAGCCAGGTTCTTGACCATGGATGCCACCGAATTCGCTGCAACCATGTCAGAGTTTACATGACCGATAATTGCGGCTGTCGCAGTTAAAGCAATGCCCCAAACCATATAATTGCCTTGGACAGGCAAGGTATATTTCCAGAAATCCTTTAATAAATTACGCTGAATGCCTTTAGGTGTAGGAAGTCGGAAGCGAATCGACCCTCTGGTAACGGAATGTACAATACAGAAGGCAAGTTCAATGAAACGAGCTAAAACCGTTGAAAGGGCAACAGACGCAACCGCGAGTTTAGGCATCGCTGGAAAGAGAAGAAAGATGCAGATTGCATTGAACAATATGTTCAAAATTAGTTCCACAAGATTATCGAAAACAAACAAAAAGTAACAACAATCTTGCGGAGAGTAACCAGGAAAAACATAAGGCCACCGAAGTAATCGGCAGCCTTATCGGTTTATGGTAAGTTAGGTTCCCAGGATTTGAGTCCTAACAATTTGCATCCTAATGGGGAGAGGTATGTCTGAAACGGTTTCGCATGCCAATACTGCACTCTTTCTTGTATGGTCATGTCATTGATTTCTTTAGCGGGGATCATGGTCAGGGGGAGCCAAAATGCATCCAAGTCTAAACCAAGGTCAAGGTGACATCTTTCCGCATCGAAAATAATGAGGTCGCTGAAGGCATGATAGACAGGCTTATGCATTCGAATATCCCATAACGATTGATGATGAGTTGAATACGCGGCATTCGTTCCGCCTTCTATCAACCATTGCAGATAACGGAGAACGTAAAAGTTAGTCACAGCTTTGGGATATACAACAAAGCCGTGTTGTCGCCAGCTGGAAACATTCTTTTCTTTCGGTAAATCCAATGTTTTCTCCCACCTTTCATCACCATGCATACTGATCTGTAAGGAAAAAGAGCACAATGCTTTTCAAGTCGTTTAAGAAGTCGTGATCATTGTAGCAGATGATGCCTTAAAAAAACAAGTTGAAATTGCATGATAAACGCTTATAATGACTTATAAAGACTTAAATGTTCAAAAGAGGTGGTGAGGATACATTGTATCAGGAAGAACGTCTCAACAAAATTGTTGATTATCTAAAGCAACATGGGCGTGTTAGCATTCAAGATATTTGCCATTTTTTCGGAGTATCCCGAGACACAGCTCGCCGTGACCTTTTAAGGATGGAAGAAATGGGCTTGGTCATCAGAACGCATGGAGGAGCCATTCTCCCTAAACAAGCGAATAAAGTTCATGAATACAGAGAACGTCTGGTACGTGAATCCGAAGAGAAACACAGGATCGGGGTCTTTGCGGCCTCTCTTGTTAACAATGGCGACTTCATTCTGATGGATGCTTCAACGACGGTCCAATTTGCTGCCGAACATCTTACCTCTACGAATGTAGTCGTTATTACAAATTCAATCGATAACGCAGACGTACTCTCCAAGAAGCCTGCTGTTCGAGCGCTTCTTCTTGGTGGAGAATTGCATCCTCAGCATAGATTCTTATTTGGACAAGCGACTATCGACAAACTAAGGGATTATCAAGTAGATAAATTGTTTCTTGGGGCTTGCAGTATTACACTTGATGGACTCTTTTACCTGAATGAAGAAGATGGGTTTGTCAAACGTGAGATGATTAAACGAGCAAATCAAATTATCGTGTTAGCTGACCACACCAAATTTGGGGCGCGAATGTTCTACCGGGTCTGCGGGCTTGAAGCCATTGATTTGCTGATAACGGATAAACAGCCTGAACAAGCTTTTGTAGAAATTCTTCAACAGAACAACGTTGAGTTGTTAATTGTTTCAGATGAAGGAATGACTGAAGAATAAGCCCGAAAAATGGCATCGTCGGGGGTTTGGGAAAGCCAAGTCCCCCCCACCATCGACCATTTCATGCAGCAAACGCATGAGCACTTATTAAATTAATTTAAAAAGGCAACATGGCATGTATCGCAACTCATTTAGCAAGGAGGACCACCAACATGAATCAGTCATTAACTAACCGCCAAATTTGGCAATGGCGTATCGCCATTTATTTCATATTTGCTTTGCCAGGGTTTACGATCTCTTCTTGGGTATCGCGTACACCAGCCATTCGGGATGCTTTGGAAGCTACCACATCACAGATGGGCTGGATCATTTTGGGGATGTCCATTGGTGCTATCGTCGGCCTGACGAGTGCCAGTCATTTAATTGCGCATAAGGGCGGTCGCTTTGTCATGATGACTGGTCTGTCCATAAATGCGGTAGGGCTTCTGGTTGTTGGGATAGGCGGTACGTTGCTTACAAACAGCATTATGTTGTTTGGCGGATTAGCAGTTTTTGGATTTGGAAGCGGAATATGCGATGTTGCGATGAACGTGGAGGGAACTGCAGTTGAGAAAGTCGCCAAAAAGTCGCTATTAACCGGTTTTCATGCAGCATTCAGCGTGGGTACACTGCTAGGTTCATTGGCAGGAACAGGTGCTGTTAAGATCGGCATATCGGTCCCCATTCATCTGGCACTTGCGGCGGCTGTTGTCCTGGTTACGACCTTATATGTATATCGACTCGTACCAGCAGGCACAGCGAAGGAATCCGGTGATTCAAAAATGCCGTCAATGAGCGTCAGAGATCGTATGGCCATATGGAAAGAACGGCGTACGATTTTGGTTGGCATCATCGTACTTGGAATGGCTTTTGCGGAAGGATCAGCAAATGACTGGTTGCCACTTCTTATGGTGGACGGTTATAACGTTACGCCTGCCATGGGGTCATTTTGCTTTGGCGTCTTTGTGGCCGCGATGACCATTTGTCGTGCAGTAGGTGGCACATTGCTAGATCGGTTCGGCAGAGTTGTCATACTGCGAGCATCTGCGATTTCCGCCATTACAGGACTGCTTCTTGTTATATTCGGACATAATCATGTAATCGCGATTGTCGGGATTGTGTTCTGGGGGTTTGGCGCGGCATGCGGTTTTCCTGTGGGACTGTCTGCCGCAGGTGACGATCCCCGCGGTGTTGCCGCAAGAGTCGGCGCCGTATCGACGGTCGGCTACATCGCTTTCCTTGTTGGCCCTCCCGTATTAGGGCTAATCGGTCAATCTGTCGGCCTACTCCGTGCTCTAATCGTAGTGTTAATCACAGTTGTGGTTGCTGGATTGCTGTCGCAAGCAGCCAAGCCGCTAGGGGTGCAAACAAGAAAGGCTAACGACCAGAAGACAAAGTTTGAATCCATATCCTAAAAGGAGAGAGTTTAGCGATGACACAACCAAGCAGAGAGCGAATGGCATGGAAGGCAGGAGTGTGGCTGAATCCCCCACTATCGTTCCAAGAGGATGGCGATCGTTTAAAGGTTATACCTGAGAAAGGGAAAGACTTCTGGAAAAAAACCTTATATGGCTTTGAGTTCGAAGACGGGCCTGCACTTCTGGCCGCATGGGACAAAAACACAGCTGTTGAAGTATCGTTTGAGCTTGGTTCGTTTACAGGGTTATATGATCAAGCGGGTTTGCTCCTCTATCACGGTCCAGAACAATGGATTAAAGCCGGTATTGAAATCAACGATGGCATTCCCCAACTTGCTGTTGTGGTTACGAACGGGTACTCCGACTGGTCGCTTGCGGCCGTGCCTGAATGGGTCGGAGAAGAAGTTACCATACGCGCATCAATCGTGAAGGATGCCGTTATTATTCGTGCCAGAAGAAAACACGATACATGGCGCACGATTCGAGTCGCAAGGTTCCCCTACCCTACGGGGAATCAAGCAGGCCCGTTTGCGTGTTCACCAACCCGTGAGGGCTTTGAAGTTACGTTTACCCGTTGGGAAATTGCTGCCCCAGATCAAGACCTCCATGTGGATCCCCCAGTCTAATGACAAGAAAATCCCTGTATCCTTCTTAACCCTTGTTACCTGAATCATTCGCATTTCATTTTCATGGATATGTTCTTGGCCTCTTACTACTTCTCGTGTGTTGCAGTAGTAAGAGGTCATTTCCAACGCCTCCAAACCTGAAATAAATCTTTCGGTGCAGCCCTCTTTTTTCAGCTTACCAACGTTTTTCCGCTAATCCTGATCAATTTTCCCCAATACGCTCGTTCCATCTTTTTTCAGTGCCACAATTTGTTTACCAACCATTTTTCGAGCGTCCTCTTTCCGAATTTGGGATGTCACGAACGTCCACCTCCTTCTGCCACCAGAAATAACTCCTCCACAGCAAATGCTCATCTAGGCAAATGATTGAAATTCAGTCTGATTGGGTGAAAGCCTCCACCGAAAAATCGCGCCGTACATAGTATGAGCCAAATAAGGTGTGAACCGCCTGTTTCGGGGTGCAACTATGGAATTATTGGAGAAAGTACAATTTGAAATTGAACGCTGCATCCGCCGTCTGAAGGCGGAGCAAAATGCGGATGGGTCTTGGAGGTATTGTTTTGAAACAGGACCTTTGACAGACGCCTATATGATGATTCTCTTAAGCACCCTTAACAGCCAAGACAAGGAGCTCATTTCCTTACTGGGTCAGCGCTTGCTGAACAAACAAGCAGTGAATGGAGCATGGAAGCAGTACGACGATGATGAGGGTCATCTCTCATCTACGATCGAAGCTTATACCGCGCTGCTGCTTACTGGTTATTCAGATCGACATGACCGTCACATGCAATTGGCGGAAGCCTTTATCCTTCGTAACGGCGGAGTTGAGAATGCACATATTTCCACCAAGTTCATGCTGGCTTTAAATCATCTCTACCCTTGGCCTGCCTTTTATCCGATCCCTCTATGCTTATTGCATATGCCAAAGTTTATCCCCTTTAGCTTCTACAGATGGAGTTCCTATGTTCGTACTCATTTTGCCCCCGTATTGATTCTTGGCCACCGGAAATTCTCGCTTAGGCAGCCATCTGCGCCGGACATCACTCACTTATTTGTGACTCGTAAACACAGGAAACTTGATAGAAAGGGTCATTGGTTATATGTATTTTCCAAACGCTGGCCAGCCAATCCTGTCTCTAAGGCGGCAATTAAGAAAGCGGAGCGTTATGTGCTGCAAAATATCGTGCAAGACGGGACTCTTAGCAGTTATGCGAGCGCTACCTTCTACATGATTTATGCTCTTCTGTCTCTCGGTTACCAGCCCGATTCTCCCATAATTCAGCATGCCATTCAGGGTTTATCCTCCTTCAGATTCCAAATAAACGATGAGGCCCATATTCAGAACTCTCCTTCTACGGTATGGGACACAGCGCTGATCTGCCATTCTTTACAAGAAGCGGGACTAACCACAGAAGATCCGGCAATTCAGCATGCTGCTCAATATTTACTTACTCTACAGCAAAAAGATCTAAAGGAGGGGCTAGGGAACACTCTTGTTCACCTCGCAGGAGGATGGGGATTCTCTGAAAGCAACACGGCAGATCCGGATGTGGATGATACGCAGGCCGTTTTGAGGGCGCTTACGCGGTTTGCTGACCATCAATTAGACTATCGGGTGGCTTGGAGAGCAGGAGTTAACTGGTTGTTGGGAATGCAAAATGATGATGGTGGCTGGGCAGCCTTTGAAAAAAACAGCAACCCAAATATAACTCGCCTATTCGGTATACAGAACTTTGCTGATACGGCTGTAGACCCTTCTGCAGCGGATATAACAGGTCGTACCCTTGAATTTTTGGGCAGCCACTTAAAGTTGACAATGACTCATCCACGGGTTCAAGACAGTGTGCACTGGCTTATCAAAAATCAAAAACACGATGGGTCATGGTATGGCCGGTGGGGAATTTCTTTTATTTATGGTACGTGGGCAGCTGTTACCGGGTTGAGAGCAATTGGGATGTCTGTCGATCATCTGATCATTCAACAAGCGGTTGATTGGCTGTTAAAGATCAGGCAACTGGACGGTGGGTGGGGCGAGTCTTGCAAGAGCGATATAGATAAAAAGTATGTTCCTGCACCATACTCTACAGTGGTTCACACGGCCTGGGCACTCGATACTCTTATTGCCATCCATGACCAGCCAACCGAAGAGATTAATAAAGGACTGGCCAAATTAATGGAATGGAACATGCAGGAAAGCAAACGATCATCGTACCCAACCGGTGCCGGGCTGCCCGGGCATTTCTATATTCATTATCACAGTTATCCCCATATTTGGCCCTTACTCACCATGAGTCATTATATTAAGAAATATAATAACAATTGCATTTAACCAATTTCGCTGGTACGAAAGAGCAGCCCTAATGTGTCAGATAGTAACTCCATTAGGTCTTTTGCATCTTGAGCTGTGGGGACTTCTGCCTGTACACTTATATAACTTTACATTCAAATCAATAAAAACAAGCTATTTGACATATTATCCATGACCAGTATGTTCAATTAGCTTGTTTTCTTAATTGCGTATTCAACTAACGTTTTCCGAAGCGTGACAAATGTTTATGTGATCACGAATGAATCATGCGATCCCCGAATTGGCTTGGCAGCCAAGGGGCGTAAGCCGTGCCGTAGATTAAACGCTGTTGTAATCGGGGTCAGAAGTTACTGAATCCATGGATTCTTTACAACAGTCCATTCCTTTATAAGTCTTACTTGTGCTTCTATATTATCGGAAATATCTCCAGGCTCGTTCTGAAATAATACTTGTTTTCTTACATTCTCATTCTTTAATTCTATTATGGATATATTCTTACACTTAAGATTATCTTCAGTAATATTGTTTTTTCTTTTATCTATAAGTTCTATGTAGTCAAGCGTCCTTAAGTCTTTATAATTAAGGTTTCCATCTATTTTCCATAAACTTACATCTATCGATTCAAACGATTTCGATTGGTTACTTGTACCTATAATCTGGTCGTGAATTTCTGTCATGAAATAGTTATAGTCGTCCAATGATCTCCACATACCAATAATTATTGCCTCATGCTTATTTTTAATATTCCAACCACCAACTTGTGCAATAAATCCGCTAATTGATTCTAGTTCTGACCATTTGGATTGTGCGATATGAAAAGTGGTCTTTAAATCTTCATTTACTATACAGTTTATAATTTTTATCAACATCGAAACCTCTTCTGAGATCGTATAAATTTTTTGACGCCATAAAAAATGCTCCCTTAGAACATCGGAATCCCCTACTAATGCTTGAAATATTCTGCAAGCTAATCTGCATCAGATCCATGTTTGATTTCAATGTGATTCATCAATGCCATAATGATTTAAACTACTCGCTTCAATATATTTATCCGGTTGAAAATCAAATTCATTACTGTTGATGTATCTAACTTCACCTAAGT
>NZ_JBYTBS010000095.1:0-15862 GCF_058789495.1 Paenibacillus sp. FW126-R14
CCTTAATTGGGCACGTACGGATCTGTGAGGGGCAAGGGGCACAATCCAAGACGGAAAGGCCCCGCCTACTCGACTATGCAGTTGAAAACAGCGGATTGGGCCTTAGCCTATTCTTTGTCCTTGCTGATGGACAGGGGGGCCCTTATTCGGTGGAAAAGGACCTCTTCGAACATGTAACGGACATCAGCGCTTTTATTTGTTCACTTGGAGATGAATTTCGCCCCGAGATCAGCAAATAAAGTCTCGGGTGTCCGTTAGCAGAGAGAAACGACGCTTTTCGTGAAGATAACGGCTGCTGTGTCCGGAGCGTGATGAGACATAGGATTCCTTCAACTGTATTATTTGTACTCAGTATTTGCTTGTCTCCCGTCCGCGCATGAACATCAACGCGAGACCGGCCCCAATGAGCACGATGGCGAAGATCGGTTGGTTGTGAAAAATGCCGGAGAAGAGGGAGCCAATGGAGAAAATGGCAAAGAACAGAACGGACATGACCGTCAAAATGTTGATCGGAATGAGCAGCCATTTATTGCGCCCGCCGAACCAATACAATTCGAACAAGCCGACAGCAGCGGCCAGCATAAAGCCGGGCCACATGAGATGCCAAATGTCAAAGAGCGTAGAGATTTGGCAAACGACGCCTGTCGTCAACAGGATGCCGCCGGGCACCAGTACCCCGGCGCCCCTGCGCTGCAGGATGAAGAAGTACAACCAATGAAAGAACACACCTAACGGAATAACGAATAAGGTTGGCCAAAAATACTCGAAGATCGTACCGGTACTGAACGTGACTTCCCCTTTTAGAAACATGAAGACGCCTAAAAGAATCAAGATAGGACCGAGAAAAGCGCTGCGATTCATATTCACTACATATTCACTCCTATTCGCTTAATCATTGCTTTTAGCATATCACGGCACTTTGGGGCTGTCTTCCTGCTGAGGTGGAGGAGGATATCGGTCTGAAGACTGATTTTTGCATTTGTCGGTTGTAAAAGGTGCTCTTAACCGCGGGCTTCCTCCCTCTTTTATGAAATGAAAACGAAAAAAGTGCACAAAAATAAGATAAACCTAGCCAAAGGAGCGGATCATCTATCGATCTTTGCTAGGCAAACGCAAAAAAAGGGCTGTTCCGAATGTTTTTCTAACCCTTCGGAGACAGCCCTAGTTGTATGCACTTAGAAAAACTTCACAAGTTGATCCTTGATCTCGTCGTTCGAACCGCCGACAACCGTTTGGAATTGCGGCTTGTCGAACAGCGCCTGAATTTGCTGCGGGTACGTTTGCTCGATGCCGCGCAGACGGATGGACTCATCGAATTTCGCCGGATGAGCGGTGGATAGCGCAACCGTCACTTCGCCGTCAGCCGCGATGCGGTCTGCAGCCGCTACGCCGCACGCCGTGTGCGGATCAAGCAAATAGCCGCACTCCTTGTAGTAGGAGCTGATCGTATCCAGGCACTCCTCGTTCTGTACGCCATGCGCAGCGAAATCCACTTGCACGGCTTGCAGCTTGTCGGCAGGAATCACAATGCGGCCTTCGGCTTTGAACTGCGCCATCAGCGCGTTAACCGCTTCGGCATCTTCGCCGTAGAGGTAGAACAGGTAGCGCTCGAAGTTGCTGGCTACTTGAATGTCCATGGAAGGGCTGTAGGTGCCGCGGAAAGCTCCCGGCTGGTACACGCCTTCCTTCACGAAACGCTCAAGGATGTTGTTTTCGTTCGTCGCCAGAATTAGCTTATGAATCGGCAGACCCATCTTCTGAGCGAGATAACCGGCAAAAATATCGCCGAAGTTGCCCGTCGGCACGCTAAAGTTGATCTTCGCCCCGGGATCGTTGGCCGTGATTTGGAAGTAAGCATAGAAGTAATACACCGTTTGCGCCAAAATGCGGGCGATATTAATAGAATTAATCGCGCGCAGGTGGTAGCGGTGCTTGAATTCAACGTCAGCGAACAGCTCCTTGATGATGCGTTGGCAGTCATCGAAGGTGCCTTCGACGGAGAGATTCAGGACGTTCTCGCTGTCAACGGTCGTCATCTGCAGCTCCTGCACCCGGCTCACCTTCTGGTGAGGGTGAAGAATACAGATGCGGATGCCTTCTTTGCCGCGCACGCCCTCAATCGCCGAAGCGCCGGTGTCGCCGGAAGTCGCGCCGAGAATGTGAATGATGGAGTTCGTTTTGCGGGAAACGTACGCGTATAAATTGCCCAGGAATTGCAGTGCAATGTCCTTGAAAGCAAAGGTCGGGCCGTGGAACAATTCGAGCACATACGTGCTATCGTTCAGGCGTTTGACAGGCGTCACAGCTTCATCGCGGAACGTGGCGTAGCTGTCGTCAACGAGCTGCTTCAGCTCATCGCGCGGAATTTCATTTTCGATAAATAGCGTGAAAATTTCAAGCGCCAGCTCCGGGTAGGAAAGCTTTTGCCATTTCTGGAGCGTGTCTGCGGATAGCTGCGGGATCGTTTTTGGAACAAGCAAACCGCCGTCGTTCGCCAATCCCATCAGGATGGCATCGATAAAACCGAGGGGTTCTACTTTTCCGCGTGTGCTAATGTATTCCATATAAGTCCCCTTATTCGAATGAATTTTCAGTTATTGTATCAAAAAACAACTCATTTGGACAGTGTGAGAAACCACGATGAACAAAGAAACCTCCCAATAGGTATGGAAGGTTTCAGCTTTTGCAAGTATTGCTTAATTATTCTTCCTTCTCTGCTACAACGATTTTCCACGCTGTTCCGATAGGCGGCAGGCTTTTCGTCAGGGCAGGTCCGTAGAATCCGATCACATTCGCGCCTTTCACAAGCGCAGATGTTTCGAGTTTGTCCCCGTTTTTATCAACGATAGCCGTATCTTTGGTAAGGTGCAGAACCACTTCGCCCGGCGCTGTTTCCGTTAAACCCTCGCCTTTGATGCGGATGCTCAGATCATCCTTGTTCTCGCTGCGTATTTCTTCAATGACACCTGCCGTTCCGATCATACCCGCTTGTGTTTTCGCATCAAGCACAGTCACTTTGGACGTTGGCGTTTGCGGCGGCAGACTCATCGTCATGACCATGGAATGCTCACCCGAAACGGTTAAGCCTACGTGCAGATCGGCAAGACTAAGCTTAGTGCCGTCCAACATTTGGTAGACCGTATCCTTGCCTACATTAAAGACGATGCCGTCGGTACCGACGCCTTGGATGTGAATCTGCGCATTGTCGCCGTCCGTGCGAATGGATGTGATGACGCCTGTTGCTTGCAGCTTTTTAGCCTCTTCCTTCATGGAGACAGAGATGGTGCTGCCTTTGGAGGCAAGGGATCCGTGAAGCACTTTGCTCACGAAAGAAGCAGGCACATAAAGCTTGTTGTCCACCAATTCGGGAGCTGTGCCCAGGGTTGTCAGCATTTTATTAATCGTATAGCGGTCTTCGCCGGTTTTTACAGTTGTAAACAAATTGCCTTTGGTCAAATCGACCGAATACGTTTCCGGATTCCAGGCCAGGGTGAAGCCAAGGCTTTCCGTTACGGCACGAAGCGGCAGCATGGCTTCAGCGGCGCCGGCTTTCAGAAATCCATGTTCAGATATGGAAACTCCATCAACTTGAACGGCAACAGAGCTCTCAATTTGGGCGCTAATAGGAACAATTGGAACGTTATCATTCGGCGCGGCATAAGCCGTACCGGCAGTCATCATGGCAGAGAGGGACAAAATGGCTAAGCTTTTTTTCATAACAGGTTTCATAGATGTACTTCCTTTCTGTATGCAAGGTTTATGTTTAGTCTGTCCTTACAAACGAAAGAAATTTCCGTAATGTTGCATGTGCAGGAAAATTTGATTAAATCGAACTTCCGCATAGACTTCAACAGGCTGAAACTATAGAATCAATTTATGTGCGAAAAATGGAAAGGGGTGGAATTGTTGTCTTTTATCATAAAGCTGCGGTGGTTTTTCAAAGAGAGATGGAAATATTATGTCCTGGCAATCGGGCTAATGATTGGTGTGAATTTACTGGCGACGATCCCGCCTAAAATGATAGGAAATACAATCGATCATATTCGCAGCGGAAACTTGACGGCTTCTACGCTCAATCAGACCGTCCTGCTGCTCATAGGGCTTGCCTTGCTTTTGTACATTATGGCTTATGTGTGGATTACGACGTTATTCGGCAACTCAGCGCTTGTGGAGAAGGTGCTCCGAGGACGTCTGCTTGCTCATTTGACGAAAATGACGCCGGCGTTCTTCCAGCGCAACAGCACGGGACAGTTAATGGCTTTGGCCACGAACGACGTGTTGGCGATCGGTCAAACGTCCGGGTACGGGGTGATGACCCTGGTGCATACCTTAGTCGGGGCATCCGTCGTTATCGTGACGATGATTTCCCTCATTTCCTTTAAATTAATGATTGCGGCGCTGATTCCGCTGCCTTTTCTGGCTTTTGTGATCAGTAAACTGGGTCAAAAGGTGAGAGTACGCTTCCTTGCGGCACAAGCCTCTTTCGGCAAAATGAACGATCATGCGCTGGAGTCGATCTCCGGCATTCGGGTCATTCGTTCGTATGTGCAGGAAGAGCACGATCTGACGGCTTTCGATCGAGTGACCTCTGACGTCATGAACAAAAATAAACGCGTCACCATGTTAAACGCGCTCTTTCAGCCGCTGACTTCGCTCATCGTAGGCTTGAGTTATTCCATCGGAATCGGCTACGGCTCTTACTTGGTGTTCCAAAAGGAGATTTCGTTGGGCCAGCTCGTTTCGTTCAATATTTACCTCGGCATGCTGATTTGGCCGATGATTTCTTTCGGCGAGTTTATCAACGTGCTGCAGCGCGGAAGCGCCTCAGCCGACCGGTTGGATACGGCGCTGACGCAGAAGGCCGATATCGTGGATGCCGCGAAGCCTGTTGCGGTAGATGTGCCCGAGCGGATCGAGATGAAGGATCTCAGCTTTACGTATCCGACCGCCAATCACCCTAGCTTAGCGCACGTCTCCTTCGAGTTGGAGCGCGGACAAACGCTAGGCATCGTAGGCCGTACGGGAAGCGGCAAAAGCACGCTGCTGAAACAGCTGCTGAGGCAGTACCCGATCGAACCCGGGAAGCTGTTCATCTCGGACGTGCCGATTGAGCATATTGCGCTGGACCGGGTGAAAAGCTGGGTTGCTTATGTCCCGCAGGAGCATCTGCTGCTATCAAAGTCCATTCGCGACAATATCGCGCTGGGCAAGCACGACGCTTCGCCGAAGGAGATTGCCTGGGCGGTGGAGATGGCTTCTTTCGCCCAGGATATCGAGCAAATGCCCGAGGGCTTGGCTACCATCGTCGGCGAAAACGGCGTCATGCTGTCCGGCGGGCAGAAGCAGCGTCTGGCGATTGCCAGAGCGCTGCTGATCGACTCCGAGGTGCTCCTGTTGGATGACTCGCTGTCCGCGGTAGATGCCCGGACGGAAAGCCGCATCCTACACAACATCCGCAAGGAGCGGGCCGGCAAAACGACGTTCATTACGACCCACCGGCTATCGGCGGTAAGCCATGCGAACTGGATTCTCGTCTTAGATGACGGAAGAGTCATTGAAGAAGGAACACATGAACAGCTCATGCTTTTTGGCGGTTGGTACCGGGAACAGTGGGACCGTCAGCAGATGGAAGCGAGCTTGGATGAATAGCGGGAGAGGAGGGGACAGGATGAATAAACCATCAACCACGAGAAGGCTTATCTCGTATGCGCTCGTCTATAAATTCAGAATTATCGGCGCGCTGCTCATCTTATGCTGTGCAGTCAGCGCCGAGTTAGCCGGACCTTATATCACCAAAACGATCATCGACCAGCACCTTTCCGTTGGAACAAGCCAGATTTCCTCCGTTCTTAAGCTGCTCGGTCTCTATATGGGTCTGCTGCTTATAGCAAGCATTTGCAACTATACACAAGCTTACTTATTCCAGTCTACAGCCCTGCAAATCATCAAAAACATGCGCATGGATTTAATGGGACACATTCAGCGCATTGCGCTGCGTTATTTCGATAATACGCCGATCGGTCAGGTAGTATCGAGAATTGCCAACGATACGGAGGCGGTGCGCGACCTTTTTATGAGCTTCATGGCAACGTTCGTTGTCAGTACGATGCAGTTAATCGGTATTTTCGTAGCTTTGTTTATTTTGGACTGGCATTTGGCCGTGTTTTGTCTGGTGCTGCCGCCGATTTTCGTTGTTATTATGAAGATTCACTTGAAATACTCGAAAGTGTTTATCACCATCATGCGTGCGCGGCTAAGCGATATGAATGCGATGATCAACGAATCGATCGTTGTCATGCCGATTATTCAAGCTTTTCGTCGTGAGAAAGTGACGCTGGACGAATTTGAGGTGCTGAACCAAGACCGCTATGTGAATCAATTGAAGCAGTTCCGTGTTTTCTCCCTGTCTTCCCGTAATATTGTGGGTACGATCGGGAGCTTAGTGACGGCGATGGTTATTTGGTATTTCGGCCGGGAATCGCTGCAAGCGGTTATTTCCTTCGGGGTATTTTATGCGTTTATTGACTATTTGGGGCGTGTTTTTCAGCCGATTATCGGGATCTTCGATCAGCTGACGAATGCGCAAAGAGCTTTCGTGTCCGCGGATAAAGTGTTCGCCATTATGGACATGGAAGGACAGTTTGTTGAGAAGACGGATAAGGTGCGCCGTCCGGAGGGGATCGTGAAGTTCGATCAGGTGACCTTTGGCTATAAAGAAGGGGAAAATGTGCTAAAGCAGATCTCATTCGAGGCGCGAAAAGGGGAAACTATCGCATTGGTCGGTCATACCGGCTCGGGCAAAAGCTCCATCATGAACCTGCTGCTCGGCTTCTACGAACCCAATGAGGGCAGCATTACGATCGATGGTCAGGATATCCGGACCATGTCGAAGCAGGCGCTGCGGAAACATATGGGGATTGTGCTCCAGGATCCGTTCTTGTTTGCAGGGGATATTAAGTTTAATGTGAGCCTGTACAACGAGGAGATTTCCTTGGATCGTGTGAAAAGCGCACTGAAAGACGTCGGCGCGGCCTCCTTCATCGAACAGCTGCCGAACGGCTACGATGAGCAGGTCGTGGAGCGGGGAAGCACGCTGTCCTCGGGGCAGCGGCAGCTCATCTCCTTCGCACGGGCGCTCGCTTTCGATCCGTCCATTCTCATTCTGGACGAAGCTACAGCGAGCATCGACAGCGAGACGGAGGGTCTGATTCAGCAGGCGCTGAAAGTTGTCAGCGAAGGCCGCACGACGCTCGTCATCGCGCACAGGCTGTCCACGATTCGCGACGCGGACCAGATTCTCGTCCTGCATCGCGGCGAGATCGCGGAGCGCGGCAATCATGAGACGCTGATGGCGCTCGGTGGACGTTACGCGAAGATGTATCAGCTGCAGAAGGGCGAATCAGCTATGGTGGAGGCGAAGTAAGTTAACTGGAGAACCTCCCTCTAAATTTGCTCGAATGATGCCCTTACGGGAATTTAGAGGAAAACCTCCCGTTATTTTGATCGGATTTCGTAGAATTCAAGAAATCGGTGCAAATAGACGGAGTTTTTCCAGTCTAAATGGGTCCTGACAGCATCTACAGTCAATTTAGAGGGAAAATTTTCCTTTATTTTGACTTTAGAAGCACAATTGCACAATAGGCTGTCCCACAAGTCATTGGGGCAGCCTCCGTTTATCTTCCCCATCGCAGATTTTTCGTTTTTTTCAAAATGCCTGTTGACATTTATCTTAAAATAAAGTATCTTTAAATCAAGACATCGAACGCAAACAAATGTAACCTAAGAAATGAGGTGGACCTGATGACCGAAACGCGAAACGATTCCCTGGACCTCTACATTGCACTTTCTAGAGCAAGCGAATGGGTCAACGCTCACGGCGACCGCGACATCCGCAAACATGGTTTGAACCGGACCGAATTCGGCGTACTTGAACTGCTGTACCATAAGGGTGCGCAAGCGATTCAACAAATCGGCTCTAAAGTGCTGATGAGCAGTGGGAATATCACTTATGTCGTCGATAAGCTGGAGAAGAAAGAATATGTCGTCCGCCGGACGTCAACCGAGGATCGCAGACTCATTTTTGCGGAAATTACGGATAAAGGCAAGCAGTTCATTGAAGAAGTGTTTCCTCAGCACACGGAAGTCATCGAGAAAGCTGTGGCCGGTCTCACGGAAGAAGAGAAGACGGTCGCCAGCCAATTGTTGAAGAAGCTCGGCAAGTTTGCTCAGGAAAATTTCAAATAGATAAGTAGTTTGTCCTTTTTTGGAGGCGCAGCTGCTTTCACTTTTATCATATATCTTAAAATAAAGATTCTTAAAATTGAAATGGAGGATGATGTTCATGAGTATCGCATTAGGATTATTGCTCATTCGTCTAGTTGTCGGGCTTAGCTTCATGGCCCATGGTTCACAGAAATTGTTTGGCTGGTTCGGGGGCTACGGTCCAAAAGGAACGGGCGGCTGGATGGAGTCCATCGGCATTAAACCCGGGGTTGCGATGGCGGTTATGGCCGGTTTGATGGAATTCGCAGGGGGGTTATTGTTCGCCGCGGGGCTCGGTACGGTTTTTGCTTCCTTGCTGATTGCGATGACGATGGTTATGGCGATTATCAAAGTTCACGGCAAGAACGGTTACTGGAACACAGCCGGCGGCTATGAATACAATCTTCTGCTGCTTGTAGTCGTTGTGGGCGTAGCGTTAACCGGCGCAGGCGCTTACTCCATTGATGCATTATTATTCTAAGATTCTTTCTACTCTTGTAAGGAAATAATTAAAACTAACGATTAAAAGGAGTGTATTCTCATGACAAAACAACAAACCGCAGGTATTCACCATATAACAGCTTTCGTTCAAAATGCACAAGGAACTGTAGATTTCTATGCCGGTATCCTTGGATTGCGCCTGGTCAAAAAAACAATCAACTTCGACGCGCCAGAAGTATATCATCTGTACTTTGGCGACGAGCACGGCAGCCCGGGAACGATCATCACGTTCTTCCCATGGGCCGGTTCCCGCAAAGGGCGTATCGGAGGCGGCCAAGTAGGTATCACCACTTATGCGGTGCCAGCCGGCAGCCTTGCCTTCTGGGAGGAGCGTCTGACGAAATTCGGCATTTCCTTTGAGAAAACGGAAAGATTCCACGAGACCTATCTGCAATTCGAAGACCGCGACGGTCTCAAATTGGAAATCGTCGAGCGTGAGCAAGGCCCGCTTAGCACTTGGGCTTTCGGCGGTATTCCTGCCGATAAAGCAATCAAAGGTTTCGGTGGCGCGGTTCTGTACAGTACCGCCCCTGACAAAACGTCCCAACTGCTTGAGCGGGTAATGGGGCTTGAGAAAGTAGGGCAAGAGGGTGCTTATGCCCGGTTCAAATCTTTTGGCGATATTGGGAACATCATCGACATTCAAGTGACGCCAATGCCATATGGCGCAGGCGGAGCGGGTACTGTCCATCATATCGCATGGCGCGCCAAAGATGATGCCGAGCATGAGCTGTGGAGAAACCATGTCCAAAACAGCGGCTACCATCCGACGCCAATTGTGGACCGCCAATATTTCAATGCGATCTACTTCCGTGAAGAAGGCGGCATCCTGTTCGAAATTGCGACAGATCCTCCGGGCTTTGCCAGAGACGAGGCGCCAGAAGCGCTTGGCGAACAAATCATGCTGCCTCATTGGTTCGAAGCGAACCGTGCTCAAATCGAGCGCAATCTGCCGCCGATCGCGGTGCGTGGATTGGAGGGAAGCGAGCAATGAGACATATTTTCCAACAAGGAACGGATTTGACAGCGCCGGTGCTCGTGCTTTTGCACGGGACCGGCGGCACCGAGCGCGACCTGCTTCCGCTGGCTCAGGCTATTTCCCCGGGCTCATCCGTATTAAGCATTAGAGGCAACGTGCTCGAAAATGGGATGCCGCGGTTTTTCCGCAGGCTGGCGGAAGGCGTCTTCGATGAGGAGGATCTCATCTTCCGCACGAAGGAGCTGAACGATTTCTTGGATGATGCTGCTGCGGAGCATGGTTTTGACCGCCGGAATGTGGTGGCTGTCGGCTACTCCAACGGCGCCAATATTGCGGGCAGCCTCTTGTTCCACTACCCGGGTGCGCTGCGTGGCGCGATCCTTCACCATCCGATGGTGCCGCGGCGCGGCATTCAGCTTCCGGATCTGTCCGGCACGCCGATCTTCATCGGAGCGGGCAGCAACGATCCGATATGCTCGCCGGAGGAAACCGAGGAGCTGCAGCAGCTGCTCCGTGAGGCGGGAGCCGAGGTGACCGTGCAATGGGAGCGCGCTGGGCACCAATTGACGCGTACAGAAGTTGAGGCAGCAGGGGCTTGGTTTAAGGCAAATCTAGCTTCAGCATAAAATAATAAGCAAAGCGGGTGATGCAGGGTGATCGCGATCGACCCTTCGAATCAAACCGAGCGGGAGAATTACAAGCTGCTGATCGGGAGTATTATTCCCAGACCGATTGCGTTTGTCACTTCTCTTTCCGCCGCGGGAGTGCTCAATGCCGCTCCCTTCAGTTACTTTACCATTGTGACGGCAGACCCGCCGATGGTTGCCGTATCGGTACAACGAAAACAGGGCGAGCGCAAGGATACTTCGCGCAATGCCATGGACAGAGGGGAATTCGTCGTTCATATATCGGACGAATCGTATATCAGCCAGATCAATCAAGCGGCAGCCGCGCTGCCGCCTGATGAGAGCGAAGTGGCTTTGGCGGGCTTAACCCCGGTCGAAAGCACGAGGATAGTCGTTCCCGGTATTGCCGAGGCGAGCATCCGGATGGAGTGCGTCCTGGAGCAGTCGATACCGCTTGGAGGGACCGAAGGCGCTCCCTCTACCGATTTATTAATCGGCAGAGTGGTCCACTTCCACATCGCCGATGCCTTGTATGAGAACGGTCATATCGATGCGCAAAAGCTGAAACCGGTTAGCCGGTTGGCCGGCAACTCCTATGCCAAACTGGGAGAACAGTTTGAGATCGAGCGCCCTGTTTGAGGGAAAATGAAAAGCCATATGTACCTGTTGTTTTGGACGTATTCATTTTGTATCCCAAAACCCGATAAATTTAGTATACTTACTAGAGTTACTATAAAGCGGAGGAATGGATGATGAAACGGATGAATGTATATAAGCTGCGATGGATTGGCGCGGTTTTATTGGTCGCTCTGCTGGTGAACCTGTACCAGCCGGCGGCCTATGCGCTGACGACAGTCGGACAAGAGATCACCGGTCCGGCTTCATCCGGCTATGGCGAATCGGTGCAATTTACATCGGTGGTTTCGGATCGTGCACCCGAAGGGTCGGTGCCAACAGGTAGCGTCATATTTTATGATGGTGGAACAGCGATTGGGACTCCACAGGTGCTTACAGCTTCGGAGCCGACGGTTGTTTTTAAGAGCTCGGGAAGTGCCCCGGAACAACCTGGCAAGAAATTCACTTGTTCCAATTGTCCCGCTATTCAATGGGGCGGGCTGACTTATTGGGCATATAGCGATACGGATAATAATATGAAAGTGTATTTGTATGCTTTTGACGCAAATAACAGCTTGGTGAAATCATGGGAATTCTCAGGCAATCGTTATGTGACAGATATTAAGGTAGATAACATCGCCAAAACAGTTACGTTAATCGGTCAAGACAACGTGCCCACTACGAGAACCTGGGGACAGCTTGAGAATTACAATGCTTATGCCTCCGTGTCTGTTTCCAATTTGGGGGTCGGGACACATACGATTACGGCTCTTTATGCAGGCGATGGCGTGCACGATTCAAAATCGACAACTTTTATACATACGGTTAATAAAATTCTAACGAATACCAGCCTGAGCTCGAATGCCGGACTGATTTACGTTGGCGAACCGGTCACCTTCACAGCCACCGTTACCAAATCCAATGGCAGTCCTGCCGCGGCAAGCGGGACGGTCACCTTTCAGGAAGGCAGCAATGTGCTGGGAACCGCGATGGTAAACGGAAGCGGTGTCGCTGCATTTACGACGTCGGTACTGCCCGTTAACGGTTATTCGGTTACCGCGACTTACAATGGCGATGCCCAGCATTCCCCAAGTACGTCAAGCAGCTTGTCGCAATCCATTCTGGGAATACCGACCGCAGTAGCGGTTGCGGCTAGTCCCGGTTCCACGACTTACGGGAATTCCGTGACGCTGACGGCAACTGTGTCGAATGGCCTGCCGAGCCTTTTGGGACCGACAGGGACCGTAACGTTTAAGGAGGGCTCGACAGTTCTCGGCACAGGGACGTTAAGTTCGGGAATAGCGACGTTGACGACTTCCATTTTAAACGTGGGATCTCATTCGATTACGGCCTATTATGGCGGAAGCTTTACGCATGTTGCCAATAGTTCAAGCTCTGCATCGGTGATTATTAGCAAAATTCCTACTTCTGCAACTTTGACGGTTACAGGCGGGACGGGGGAGTCCTCCTCTTACGGCACTTCTCTGACTTTAACGGCAACCTTGGCGAATACCAATGGAAGCACGATTGTGCCTGGCAGTACCGTAACGTTCAAAGACGGCACAACCGTGTTGGGAACGGCGCCGTTAAGCGGAGGTACAGCGGTATGGACGGTGCCTGGCAGCTTAGCCGCAGGATCCCACGCATTCAAAGCTGAATACAGCGGAGACGACGTCCATGCGACCAGTCCACCGGCCGTTGCAGGGCACACCGTCAATAAAGCGGCAACGACTATTACGATAGAGCCGCCAATTTCTATCGTTGTAGGCGGAACGGCTGTATTAAAGGCAAATGTTCTAAATACCACGAACAACAGTGTGAAACCGACCGGAACCGTTACTTTCAAAAAAGACGGCGAAGTCATCGGCCCATCCAGAGCGCTGGATAGCAGTGGCGCCGTTACGATAACCGTTCCCGGCCTGCGGGCGGGCGATCGATTCATCAAGGCGGAATATGGCGGGGATGATAATCATTTTGCGAGCGTGTCATCCGAAGTAACGCAGCCTGTTGCGAAAGCTCAGACAGAAGTTCAGCTGTCCCTGTCATCTGAAACAAGTTACTACGGGCACAGTGCCGTGTTTCAAGTGCAGGTGCAAGGGAGTGCGGGATCGATTCCAGGCGGAACCATATCGCTTATCGATACCAGAGGAGGCGAGCCCGTTATTTTGGCTCATGATCTGGCTTTAGACAGCAGCGGAACCGTGACATGGAACACCTCGGATCTTCAAGTAGGGGTACACCGGCTAAAGGCGCACTACAATGGGGACGATACCTATTTATCCGGGGATTCGCCTGAGAAGCCTTTCACCGTTGAGGCGATTCCAACCGTCATTGCGCTTTCTCCTTCTGAGGCGGAAGCTGCCTATGGGCAACTTTTCAACTTTACGGTGCAGGTTTCGAATACGGATGGGGTTCAGGATACCGTCCGGCCAACAGGTTCAGTCATTTTTAAAATCCAACATCAACAAGTGGCCGAGATCCCTCTGGATGGGAACGGACAGGCCGTTTATACGACAGATGCCTTGACTGTAGGGGCTTGGACGCTGGAAGCCTACTACAACCCCGACATTCAGCACTCGGCGTCGGAGCCTGCATCGGCTGCAGTCATTGTCAATAAAGCAAGTACGGTAACAACCGTACAGTCATCGGGTGGGATCGTCGTGGGCGAAGCGGCAACCTTTACGGCTAAGGTTGGAAATACTTCGAATCCCGGCATCCTGCCAACGGGGACCATTACTTTTAAAAATAACGGAGTCGCCGTGCTGTCACCTGTAACATTGGATAGCAATGGCACCGCGGTGCTTACCGTTCCGAACCTTCCAGTGGGCGATCTCTCCATTACTGCGGAATATAGCGGTGACGGCAATCATTTGGCAGGTGCCTCATCGCCAATCACCCAGCCGGTTTCGAAAGCACCGGTTACGGTTCAGCTCTCTTTGACACCGCAGTCGGGAGAAAGCGTCTATGGACACGCTGTGACTGTGACCGTGCAGGTAGCAGGAAGCGGCGGTTTTGTCCCGACAGGGACGGTAGCTCTTTCAGGCACAGGCACAGGCAGCTTCAGCCATTGGCCGAGCGAGCTGCTGTTGACGAATGGGACAGCCACTTGGGAGACGCAGCAGCTTGATATTGGTACGCATGCGATCGTTGCCCGGTACTCAGGCGATAACGAGCACCTCGCGGGGGTGTCGACCAGCAGTTCTCTGCACATTAAACCGATTCCAGTTACGGTTGAAATGACTGCGTCCGTTACGGAGGCTGTTTATTACGGAAGCCCGATTACATTTACGGCACATGTGACCAATACGAATGGAGAGCCGCAACTTCCTGCCGGCCATATCGTGTTTACTGGTGGGAATTTGCCTGACACACCGATGAGTCTGGACTCGGCAGGCTTTGCTTCCATCACGACAGCAGCGCTGCTGCCGGGTGACTACTCCATTCAAGCCGCTTACGTACCTGACCTGCTGCATGAAGAGAGCAAATCGAAGCCTATTGTGCAGGCGGTGAAGCCTAATACGCAAGGAACCGTACTAGTTCTGAATCATCCGAGCGCAACCTTCCAGCTAGGAGAGTCCATTCAATTCTCGGTATCTGTAGGGGACTTGATTGGCGATTTGACCCTGCCGGGGTATATCTCGTTAAGAGAGAATGGCACTGAGCGAGCGAGGGTAACGACAGATGTGTACGGAAATGCGGAAATAAGCTTGGCGGACGTCAGCTCTGGTACGCATCGTTTTACGGCCTTATACCAAAGGGAAGGCATCACCAACGGCACGGAATCGCAAGAAGTGACCGTTGTTGTACAACCTGCTTTCACACAACTTTTCCTAACGAGCGAAGACTATGGCAAAATGCTGCCAACGTCCACGCCGTGGATCTCGGCTGTCGTACAAGGGGCTAGCCCAACGTTTACGTTCCGCCCAATTTCCGCAGAGGCAGGCACTGCCATCCAGTTGAAGCGGGTGAATCCGCAAAATGGCGAGCTTGGCACAGCAATCGAACTGACCAACGGGCAGAGCGCGCCTGTTCAATTGGCGGAGGGACTTAACCGATTCCAGCTGAAACAAGTGAGCTTGGATGGCACAGCTTCAAAGGAGCATATCGTGTCCCTCTTTTATCAAAATGGGGACAAGCGGTGGGATATCTCCAGTGTGCTGGCTGCGACGCTATCCGGCTATGACATGGACGGCAACGGAACGTTCGACAAAGCCGATGTCATTGAACTATTGAAGTTAATTGAGCCGCTTTCGGCGGGGAATAATCGACCGTAACACAAAAGGCTTGCTCCTAGTGGTTTTCTATTAGAGAGCGGGCCTTTTTTTGGTTGTGGGGTGGGGAATAGCTGGGGGTAGCGTGGGAGTTAGTTGAGAGAGCCGGAAAGGCTGTCGGGGGTGGTGGGAATGGTGTTTGTGCGTGAACAGTTGAGCAGAGAGAGCCGGAAAGGCCGTCTCAGGAGGTGGAAATGATGTTTGTGCGTGAACAGTCGAGGTGAGAGCGCCAAAAAGGCTGTCTCACGGTGTGAAAAGTAGCTGGATGCGACTGAGAGAGCCGGAAAGGCCGTCTCGTGAGGTGGAAATGGTGTTTTGTGCGTGAAAGTTGAGCTGAGCGTGCCAAAAAGGCTGTCTCACGGTGTGAAAAGTAGCTAGATGCGACTGAGCGAGCCGGAAAGGCCGTCTCGTGAGGTGGAAATAGTGGTTTGTGCGTGAAAGTTCTATCGCAGAGGAACAGGAGTCCACTATTTTGGCGATATGCGGAGTTTTCGCTGACTGTGGGGAACAACAGGGCCTTATTTCACCAGAAATGGTCTTCTGTCAATAAAACGGACACGCAGTTAAGGAACTACCATAGATTTATGCTAAAAGATTTTCATAGTAGA